>DASSMN010000031.1:0-5403 GCA_035688885.1 Gemmatimonadales bacterium | reverse complement strand
CGGGTCCATCCGAAGTGGGAGACGCCCTACGTCGCGATCCTGACCCAGGCGGTGCTCGCGACGCTGTTTCTGCTCGTCTCGGTGCTGGGCAAGGGCACCACGGTCGAGCGTGCCTACCTGGTCATCCTCGACACGATGCTGCTGGTCTACTTCATACCCTATCTGTATCTCTACGTGGCCTTCCTGGTCGTGCGGCTCAAGACGCCGGTACCCGCGGGCGCGTCGGTGCTGGCCGGGCGGCCGGCCGCCATCGTGATCGGGTTGTGCGGGTTCGTGTTCACGCTGTTCGCGATGTACATGGCGATGATTCCGCCCGAGGCGGACCAGGCGGCGGTGTTCCTGCTCAAAGTGGTGGGCGGGGCCGCATTCTGCGTGGCGCTGGGCGGGTTGATCTACTGGCGGGGGCGGCGGCGGTGAGGGGTCGCGGGGGACGCGAGTGGCGCTGTCATCCCGAGCGCAGCGAGGGATCTTGGAGAAGATCCTTCGCTGCGCTCATGCTGACCGCCCTCGCCTGTTGCGCCGTCACCGCCGCCCAGGCCCAGCGCGCCCCCGTGCTCCCGCAGGTCAAGGTGCGCCACCCGTACTACTACCGCGAGATGTTCATTCCGCAGGTGACCAGCGGGCCGAGCGCCGCGGCCTGGTCACCGGACGGGACGGAGCTGGTGTTCTCGATGCAGGGCTCGCTGTGGCGGCAGCGGATCGGGAGCACCGAGGCGCGCCAGCTCACCGACGGGCCCGGGTACGACTACCAGCCCGACTGGTCGCCTGACGGGCGACGAATCGTCTACGCCTCTTACCGTGACGACGCCATCGAGCTCCGGCTGCTCGATCTCGAGGCCGACACCTCGTCCGCGCTGATCGCCAACGGCGCGGTCAACCTCGAGCCGCGCTGGTCGCCGGACGGTCGCCGGCTGGCGTTCACCTCGAGCCTCTATCAGGGACGCTGGCACCTGTTCACCGCGGACGTGACCGCCGATGGCCGGGCCGAGCGCGTCGAGCGAATCACCGAGGACAAGGAGAGCGGCCTCCCGCGATACTACTACAACACGGTCGACCACTGGATCTCGCCCACCTGGTCCCCGGATGGAACCGAGCTGATCGCGATCTCCAACCGCGGCCACATCTGGGGCGCCGGCAGCTTCTGGCGGCTGCCGGCCCGCGCGGGGGGAGCGGCCCGCGAGATCCGCGACGAGGAGACTACCTGGAAGGGCCGACCCGACTGGAGCCGCGACGGCACCCGGGTGGTGTACAGCTCCTACCTCGGTCGCCAGTGGAACCAGCTCTGGCTCATGACCGCCGACGGGGTCAACCCGCTGCAGCTCACCTACGGCGATTGGGACGCGACGGCGCCACGCTGGTCGCCGGACGGCGGGCACATCGCGTTCATCTCGAACCAGGGTGGCAACACCTCGCTCCGCATCGTGGACGTGCCGGGCGGGCGGCAGACGACCGTACGCGTCGAGCGCCGGATCTACCGCCGTCCGACCGGTCGGCTCCGGGTTGTAGTCTCGTCGCCGGCTCGAGTTTCGATCACCGGGGCCGACGGCCGGAGCTATGCCCCCGACAACGCCTGGCGGCATGCGGACGACGGGTTCGACCGGCGGGAGCGCCCGTTCGAGTACGGCTACTTCCACACGGCCGGCTCGTCGGTGCTCACGCTCCCTGCCGGGCGATACGACGTCGAGGTCAGCCACGGCCCCGCCTATCGCGCCGTGCGACGAACGGTCGAGATCGGCGCCGGCCGCGGGTCCGCGCTCACCGTCAGGCTCCGCCCGCTCGGCGATCTCTCGGCCCGTGGGTGGCGCAGTGCCGACCTTCACGTGCACATGAACTACGGCGGCACGTACCGCAACACGCCGCGCTATCTCGCCTTGCAAGCCCGAGCCGAGGATCTTGACCTGGTCGAGAACCTGATCGTCAACAAGGAAAGTCGGATCCCCGACATCGAGTACCGGGTGGGAAAGGATCCCGCCTCGTCCGCCGGCACCGTGATCATGCACGACCAGGAGTACCACACCAGCCTCTGGGGACACGTCGGCCTCCTCGGCCTCACGGATCACGTGCTGCTGCCGGGCTACGCGGGCTATCAGGGCACGCCCGCCGCGAGCCCGTCCCCAACCAATGCCCAGGTGGCCGACCTGGCGCGGCGCCAAGGCGCCATCATGGGGTACGTCCATCCGTTCGACAGCGACCCCGATCCGTCGGACACCACCCATCCCCTCACGGCCGAGTTTCCGGTGGACCTCGCCCTGGGAAAGGTGGCCTACTACGAGGCGATGGGGTTCGTGGATGATCCGATGGCGACGGCGCATGTATGGTACCGCGCGCTCAACTGCGGCTTCCGGCTGCCGGCCGGCGCCGGTACCGATGCGATGGCCAACTTCGCCTCGCTCCGCGGGCCGGTGGGGATGAACCGCGTGTACGTGCATACCGGGGGGGCGGTCGGTCAGCGTGTGCTGCTGGATTCGCTCGTGGCGGGCCGAACGTTCGTGACCAACGGTCCGTTGCTCGAGCTGGCCGTCGGCGGGCGCGGGGCAGGGCAGGAGCTACGGCTGCCACCGAGCGCCCGCCAAGTGAATGCCCGAGTGCGGCTGTGGTCGAATGTTCCGGTCGACCACCTGGAAGTGGTCTCGAACGGGCGGGTGGTCGTCGAGATCCCCACGTCGGGCGACCATACCCGGGCCGACACCGTGCTGAGGCTTCCGCTCGAAGGCAGCGCCTGGTTCCTGCTGCGGGCTCGCACCGACCGCGCCGTGTATCCGGTGCTGGACCTGTATCCCTACGCCACGACCAGCCCGGTCTACATCATCCGGGGCGGGGAACCGATCCGCTCCCCCGAAGACGCCGAGTACTTCGTGCGGTGGATCGATCGCCTGGAGGGATTTGCCGCCGGGAGCAAGGACTGGAATACCGACGCGGAGCGGAGTGCCGTGCTGGAGCTGATGCGCCGCGCGAAACAGGAGTTCGAGGCCAGGCGGTAGCGGTGGATTCAGCCCTGCGCGTCCACGATCATCGCGATCCCCTGTCCCACCCCGATGCACATCGTTGCCAGGCCGTAGCGTCCGCCGGTTCGGCGGAGCGCGTGCACCAGCGTGGTGAGAATGCGCGCCCCGCTGGCGCCGAGCGGATGGCCCAGGGCGATCGCCCCACCGTAGATATTCACCCGCGCGGGATCGAGCTCCAGCTCTTTGATGCACGCGAGCGCCTGAGCGGCGAACGCCTCGTTGAGCTCGACGAGATCGAGTTGCTGCACCGTGAGGCCCGCCCGCGCCAGCGCCTTCCGCGTCGCCGGCACCGGGCCCAGGCCCATGCAGCTGGGGTCCACCCCGGCAACCGCGCTGGCGACGATGCGCGCCAACGGCGCGGCTCCCAGCTCCGCGACCGCTTTCCGGCTCGCCACGGTGAGCGCCGCCGCGCCGTCGTTGATGCCGCTCGAGCTGCCCGCCGTCACGGTGCCGCCCTTCACGAACGCCGGCGCCAGGCGAGCCAGCCCTTCCAGGGTGACATCGGGCCGGGGCGGTTCATCGCGGGTGACGGTCTCGGTCTTCCCGCCGCGTTTCACCTCGACGGGCACGATCTCCGCATCGAAGGCCCCCCCCTGAATCGCCGCCTGCGCCCGGCGCTGGCTTTCCACCGCGAAAGCGTCCTGGGCCGCGCGGTCGATGCCGTACATCGCGCCGACCCGCTCGGCGGTCTCGCCCAGCGAGATGGTCCAGTCGCTCTTCATTCCGGGGTTCACGAACCGCCAGCCGACCGTTGAATCGGCGGTGGACGGCGGCGTCCGGTCCCACGGCTTGCCGGACTTGAGCGTGACGTAGGGCGCGCGGGTCATGCTCTCGACGCCGCCGGCGATGAACAGGTCGCCCTCACCCGCCTGCACCGCGTGGGCGGCCGACACCGCGGCCTGCAGGCCCGATCCACACAGCCGGTTCACGGTCTGGCCCGGAACCTCGATCGGGAGCCCCGCGAGGAGCGCCGCCATCCGCGCCACGTTCCTATTGTCCTCTCCCGCCTGATTGGCGCAGCCGAAGATCACGTCCTCGATCCGGTCGGCCGGCAACGCCGCGGCCCGCACCAGGCCCGTGAGCGCGGCGGCGGCCAGGTCGTCGGGCCGGACATCGGCCAGCACGCCGCCCGCCCGCCCGATGGGCGTGCGGACGGCGGCGGTAATGAAGGCGTCGGTCACGCGGGGTATTTGAACCCGGGAAGGCGCGGCAGGCAAGAGCCTGCACCCGCGCGGCCAGGGCGCGGCTGTGCAAGTCCGATGGCTGAGGCATCTCCCGCCAGCCTCCCGGTCACCGGGAGAGCGCCACCGTCGGATGCGATCATCACCCCAGCTGGAGGTCTCGATGCGAGCCGCACGCACGCCGTGCCTGGTCGCCGTTCTGTCTCTCACCCTCGCGGTCACGGCGGCGGCGCCGGTTCGAATGCTCGCGCCCACCGGCCGGATCGTGGGCCAGGTGTCGGATGGCCAGGGCGCACCCATCGCGCACGCGCAGATCACCGTGGTGGGCACGGCCTTCTCCGCCCTCAGCGACACCGCGGGCCGTTACCAGATCGCTTCGGTACCGGCGGGAACGGTGGTAGTCCGGGCGGCCCGCGCGGGCTACGTCCCCGCCGAAAGCGGCGGGACCGTGCGGGCCGCCGGTACCCTCACGCTCAACTTCGTGCTCGCCACCGCCCGAAAGGACCAGCCGTTGGCCGAGGCCGACGAGCTCCGCCAGCGGGCAGCCGCACCGCGCGAGGCGCAGAAGAGCATGGCGCGAGCCTTGAGAGACGCCGGCGGTGTGGTCAATGCCACCGCCATGGCCGTCCCCGGCAGCGTGGCCGGTAATGGGGACTTCAATACCGAGAACTACGACGTCATCAACGAGAATCGATTCCTGGGCGCGGCTTCGAATCCGCTCTCCACGTTCTCTATCGACGTGGATGCCGCCTCGTACAGCAACGTCCGCCGGTTCCTGAATCAGGGCACGCTGCCGCCCAAGGACGCGGTGCGACTGGAAGAGCTGGTGAACTACTTCCCCTACCGCTACCCCGACCAGAGCGGCTCACGCCCGTTCGCGGTTTCGACCGAAGTGGCTCCCTGCCCGTGGGCGGCGGACCATCGGCTGGTCCGCATCGGTCTCCAGTCGCGCCGGCTGGCCACCGAGGACCTGCCCCCGAGCAACCTGGTGTTCCTGATCGACGTCTCCGGCTCGATGGACATGCCGGACAAGCTGCCGCTGGTGCAGCAGGCCTTCCGAGCTCTGGTGCAGGAGCTCCGGCCGGAGGATCGGGTTGCCATCGTCGTGTACGCCGGCGCCGCGGGGCTGGTGCTCCCGCCCACCAGCGGCTCGGACAAGGCCACCATCCTCGAGGCCATCGACCAGCTGCACGCCGGCGGCTCGACGGCGGGCGGCG
>DASSMN010000034.1:0-6556 GCA_035688885.1 Gemmatimonadales bacterium | reverse complement strand
ATCGCCGAGGCTCGCATGCGCCCGGGCGCTGTCAGGCTGGAACTCCACGGCCTGGCGGAAGTGGTCCGACGCCTCGTCGGCCACTCCCTTCCGCCACAGCACTCGGCCCAGCTCCAGGTGACCCCGGCCGTGCGACGGGTGCAGTCGCAGCGCGCGCCGCAAATCGGCTTCGCCCTCGTCGAACCGCCGCAGGTGTCCGTAGACCTCGCCGCGGAGCACCAGGAACTCGGTCTGGTCGGGGCTCTGCCGAAGCGCGTCATCGAGCAGCGCCAAGGCGGCCTCGCGCTCTTCCAGGCGGTCCAGGAGCTGCGCCAGGCGCAACCGGGCATCAACATGTGTCGGCTCGGCCGCGAGCAGCTCGCGGTACAACGGCACCGCCGAGGCCGGGTGGGGGCCCGCGGCCTGGGTGTCCGCCTGTTCGAGCAACGGCGTGGATGCGGTCATGGAAGCCGCTGAATGCTAAGGTACTTCCCCCGCCTACCGGAACCCGTTGACCCTCGCGCCCGGCTTCGGGTACCTTTCGGGGCTATGGCTCAGGAATACCTGGTGGTGCGGGGCGCGCGCGAGCATAACCTCAAGAACATCTCCGTCTCGATCCCCCGCAATCGCCTCACCGTCATCACCGGACTGTCCGGCTCGGGCAAGTCGTCGCTGGCTTTCGACACCATTTATGCCGAAGGGCAGCGGCGTTACGTCGAGTCGCTCTCCGCCTACGCCCGCCAGTTCCTCGGCCTGATGGAAAAGCCCGACGTGGATGCCATCGAGGGCTTGTCCCCGGCCATCTCGATCGAGCAGAAGACCAGCGGGCAGAACCCGCGCTCGACGGTCGGCACGGTGACCGAGATCTATGACTACCTGCGCCTGCTGTGGGCCCGGGTGGGGATCCCGCATTGCCCCAACGATGGCACGCCCGTGGCGCGGCAGAGCGCGTCCCAGATCACCGACGCCGTGCTCGCCTGGCCCGAGGACACCCGCATCGAGGTGCTCGCGCCGATCGTGCGCGGGCGAAAGGGGGAGTTCCGCGACCTGCTGGAGGATGTCCGGAAGCGCGGCTTCGTCCGGGTCCGGGTGGACGGCGAGACCTACGACCTGAGCGCGGTGCCGGCCCTCAACCGGCGCCAGAACCACGACATCGCGGTGGTGGTGGACCGGCTGGTGGTGCGCGCCGCCGACCGCTCGCGCCTGAGCGACTCGATCGAGACCGCGCTCAAGACGACGGACGGCATCGTCGAGGTGGTGCGGCACGGGCGCACGCCGGCGGAGCGCGAGGCCGTAGTGTTTTCCGAGCGGTTTGCCTGCCCGGTGTGCGGGCTGTCGCTGCCCGAGCTCGAGCCGCGCCAGTTCTCGTTCAACTCGCCGTTCGGCGCCTGCCCGGACTGTCACGGCGTCGGCACCCGGCGGGAAGTCAACGCCGACCTGGTGCTGGGTGACCCCAGCATCTCGATCCTGGAGGGGGTGATCCTGCCGTGGGGCGAGCCCACCGGCTACCTCCGCAAGGTGGTGCTGCCCACGCTCGCCAAGGCGTTCAAGTTCGACCTCAACGCCCCCTGGGGTGAGCACAGCGCGTCGGCGCAGCAGGCGCTGCTCTACGGGGCGCCCGGCCGATTCAAGTTCCAGAGCGACGGCGCCCGCGGCCGCACCGAATACGAAAGCGACTGGGAGGGCGTGCTGAAAAACGTCGAGCGCCGCTACCGCGAGTCGAGCAGCGACGCCGTGCGGGTGGGGCTCGAGGAGTTCATGATCGAGCAGCCGTGCCAGACCTGCGGCGGTAAGCGGCTCAAGGCCGAGAGTCTGGCCGTGCTGGTCCACGGCCGGAGCATCGGCGACGTGGTGGACCTCCCGGTCGAGCGCGCGATCGAGTTCTTCGAGAGCATTCCGCTGCGAGGGCAGCGCGGGGAAGGCGCGGGTGGGAACGGGAGCCTGCCGCCGGTGGACGCTGACATCGCCGGGCCCATCCTCAAGGAGGTGACCGACCGCCTCCGCTTCCTGCGCGATGTCGGGCTCGACTACCTCACCCTCGGCCGCGGGGCCACTTCGCTCTCGGGCGGCGAGACCCAGCGCATCCGGCTGGCCACTCAGATCGGCTCACGGCTGGTCGGGGTGCTCTATATCCTGGACGAGCCCAGCATCGGCTTGCACCAGCGCGACAACGAGCGGCTGCTCGGCACCCTGCGCGGGCTGCGCGACCTGGGCAACACCGTGATCGTGGTCGAGCATGACGCCGACACCATCGAGGCGGCCGACCACGTGATCGACCTGGGCCCTCGCGCAGGGCGTTTCGGCGGGGAGGTGATCGCGGAAGGGACCGTCGCCGAGGTGCGCGAGCATCCGGCCTCGCTCACCGGCCGCTACCTGCGGGGGGAGCTGCGCGTGCCGGTGCCGGGCGGCCGGCGCGAGGCCGAGCCCAAGCACCGCCTGCGGGTCATGGGGGCGCGCGCCAACAATCTGCAGAACCTGACGGTGGACATCCCGTTGGGCGTGTTCACCGCGGTGACCGGTGTGTCCGGATCGGGCAAGTCCACCCTGGTGACCGACATCCTGTACCAGTCGCTGGCTCGGCACTTCTATCGGGCCAAGGTGGTGCCGGGGGCCCACACCCGGATCGAGGGCCTGGACCGGATCGACAAGGTCATCGACATCGACCAGAGTCCCATCGGCCGGACTCCCAGGTCCAATCCCGCCACCTACACGGGCCTGTTCACGCCCATTCGCGAGCTCTTCACCCAGCTCCCCGACGCCAAGATGCGCGGCTACGGGCCGGGGCGGTTCTCGTTCAACGTCAAGGGCGGGCGCTGCGAGGCCTGCCAGGGCGATGGCCTGGTCAAGATCGAGATGCACTTCCTGCCCGACGTCTACGTCCCCTGCGAGGTGTGCAAGGGGAGGCGGTACAACCGCGAGACGCTGGAAGTGCGCTACAAGGGGCGGAGCATCGCAGACGTGCTCGATCTCACCGTGGCCGACGCCATGGATTTCTTCAGCAACCAGCGCCGGATCGCGGAAAAGCTCGAGCTGCTGAACGACGTCGGGCTGGGCTATATCCACCTGGGCCAGGCCGCCACCACCCTGAGCGGCGGCGAGGCTCAGCGGGTCAAGCTGGCCACCGAGCTCGCCAAGCGGGACACCGGGCGTACCCTCTACATCCTCGACGAGCCCACCACCGGGCTGCATTTCGAGGACGTGCGGCTCCTGCTCGACGTGCTGCATCGACTGGTAGACAAAGGGAACAGCGTGGTGGTGATCGAGCACAACCTCGACGTCATCAAAACCGCCGACTGGATCATCGATCTTGGCCCCGAGGGCGGGGAGAAGGGCGGCCGCATCGTGGCCGCCGGTACGCCGGAGGAGGTCGCCGAGGTGTCCGGCAGCCACACCGGACGCTTCCTGCGAAAAGCGCTCGGGAGTCAGGGGTGAGCCGCGGGTCGCCGCCGGCCGGCGACGACCCGCGCCCGTCGGCTACTGCTTGGAAGCTCCAAACGTCGGTGTCTTGGCCGCCGGATCGATCTTGAGCCAGATCCACATCCCACTCAACGCGTGGCCCGGCACTCCGCAGATGATGCGGTAGGTCCCCGTATCCGGCGCGGTGAACTTGATCACGTCGGTGGCGCCCTGCGGTAGCCCTTCCACCACCTTGTTGGTGTAGGCTCGCGGGATCGCTGGATCGCCGCCCGCGGTGGGCAGCGGCCCGGTCCCCGATGCGATCTCCGCGCTGTGCGGGGTCCCATCGGCCTGCTCGAAGTTCCACACGTTGTTGCTGCCGGGCGGCACGGTGAGCGTTCCCCCGCCATTCCCGAACCCGTTGAACTGGAACGGCCCCGCGACCAGCCGGAAGGTGACGGTCTTGCTGGCTCCATCGTAGGTCACATAGCCCGAGTCGCCGGGCGCGGGGGCGGTAGCAGCCGGGCCGGTCTCGGTCGAATGGGCGGGAGCCGCGGGCGCGCCGGTATCCGGGGCCGAGTGGGCCCCAGGCGGCGGCGCGGGCGTCGGGTCAGGGGTCGGTGCCGTGGTGGACTCGGCGCGCACCGGTGCCGCGCCGGTGGTTGGTCGCGGGGCGGGCGTCGAGCACGCCGCGAGGACCCATCCGGCTGTCAGTGCTGCCACCAGGGGAACGTCGAGATTCCGTGCCATGATCATGCCTTCTCCATAAGTGAAACCGCGGACGCGGGGCGCCCGAAGTATTGCGGGTGCTCCACCTCCGCTCCCGGGTATACTCAAGGTGAAGGGATAGCCCTCGCCAATCCGGGCCGCAACCAACCACATCACCAGGAAACCTCGTGATCCGTCACCTTGCTCTTCGCGCTCTCACGACGCTGACCCTTGCGGTTGGGCTGAGTGCCAGGGTCGCTCCGGCCCAGCAGGCCGACTCCAGCCTGCTCACGCTGGACCGCATCTACGGCTCGGCCGAGTTTGCGACTCAGCCGTTCGGTCCATCCCGCTGGCTGGGCGACGGTTCGGCCTACACCACGCTGGAGCCGGGCGCGGGTGGGGCGGGCGAGGACATCGTCCGGTACGACGTGGAAAGCGGGCGGCGCGAGGTGCTGGTGACCGCTCGTCAGCTCACCCCGCCGGGCGGGTCGGACCCGCTCGAGGTCGAGGACTACGCCTGGTCGGGGGATCTCCGGAAGCTCCTGATCTTCACCAACACCCAGCCTGTCTGGCGACTCAATACCAGGGGCGACTACTGGGTCCTCGACCGGTCGACCGGCACCCTGCTGCAGCTGGGCGGCAAGGACGCCAAGCCGTCCACCCTCATGTTCGCCAAGTTCTCGCCCGATGGCGGGCGGGTCGGGTACGTGCGCGAGAACAATCTCTACGTCGAAACGCTCGACGGTGGGACCATCACGCCGCTCACCACCGACGGCTCGCGCACCATGATCAACGGGACGTTCGACTGGGTGTACGAAGAAGAGCTGATGGACAACTACGCCGACGGGTGGCGCTGGAGTCCGGACGGCAAGAGCATCGCCTACTGGCAGCTCAACGCGGATCAGGTGCGGAATTTCAACCTGATCAACGACACCGACTCGCTGTACTCCAGGGTCATCCCGGTGCAGTACCCCAAGGTGGGCGAGCAGAACTCCGCCGCCCGCATCGGGATCGTGCCGGCCACAGGCGGTGCCACGCGGTGGGTCCAGATCGAAGGCGACCCCCGCGAACACTACATCCCGCGCATGGATTGGACGCCCGGCTCCGATCAGGTGATCCTGCAGCGGCTCAACCGGCTGCAGAACACCGATGAGGTGATGGTGGCCGACGCCGCCACCGGGCAGGCGCGCACCATCCTCACCGAGCGCGATTCGACGTGGGTGGACGTGGTGAACGACATGGTCTGGCTCCAGGGGGCCAAGGAGTTCACCTGGGTCAGCGAGCGGGATGGCTGGAAGCACGTCTATGCCGTATCGCGCGATGGCAAGACGGTCCGGCTGGTGACCCGGGGGCCGTTCGACGTGCTCGAGATCAAGGGCATCGACGCCAAGGGCGGATGGCTGTACTACATCGCCTCGCCCGACAACCCCACCCAGAAATACCTGTTTCGCACCCGACTCGATGGCAAGGGCGCGCCCCAGCGCCTCAGCCCGCGCAACGAGCCGGGGACGCACGTCTACGACCGCTCGCCCAACTACAAGTACGCGATCGAGAATTACTCCAGCCTGGGCCAGCCCCCGGTGATTCGCCTGGTCCGGCTTCCCGGCAACGAGGTGATCCGCACCCTGGTCGACAATGCGCGGCTGCGCGCCAGGGTGGCCGGCCTGCGGGCTCCCAAGATCGAATGGCTCACGCTGCCGGCAGCCGACGGGTCGAAGATGCCGGCCGTGATCATGAAGCCGTTCGACTTCGATTCGACACGGCAGTACCCGCTGCTGTTCTTCGTCTACGGCGGCCCGGGCAATGCGGAGGTCGAAGACCAGTGGGGCGGGTACTATCTGTGGCACAGCATGCTGACCCAGAAAGGCTATCTGGTGGCGATCGTCGACAACCGTGGCACGCCGGCGCCGTTGGGCCGGGCCTGGCGCAAGGCGATCTACGGGCAGATGGGCGTACTGGAGACCCAGGACCAGGCCGCCGCTGCCACGGCGCTCCGGGAGCGCTCGTACGTTGATCGCGCTCGAGTGGGGATCTGGGGGTGGAGCTACGGCGCGTTCATGACCCTCAACGTCCTGTTCCAGCATCCCGACCTGTACCGCACCGGGGTCGCCGTCTCACCGGTCACGCACTGGGCGCTCTACGACAACGTGTACACCGAGCGGTTCAACGGGCTCATCACCACCAACCGCGAGGGGTACGATCGCGGCTCCCCGATCAGCTACGTGAACGGTTTCCGCGGCGACCTGCTGCTGGTGCACGGGAGCGGCGATGACAACGTGCACTTTCAGAACAGCGAGCTGCTGATCAACGCCCTGGTGGCGGCCAACAAGCCGTTCCAGATGATGGACTACCCGAACCGCACTCACTGTATCTGCCAGGGCAAAGGCACGACCCTGCACCTGTTCTCGCTGATCACGCGATATCTCGACGAGCACCTGATGGGGCCGGGCGCGCCGCCGACGAAGCAGGCGGC
>DASSMN010000036.1:0-7360 GCA_035688885.1 Gemmatimonadales bacterium | reverse complement strand
GCCGCGCGCGGCGTCGAGGCCGGCCTGCTCCCCACCCGCGATTTCCGGTTTCACCTGCTGCCATCCGAGCCGATCTATCGGCGCACCTGGTGGAAGAACGTGCGCTGGCCGCTCATCGCCGGCGACCTGCTGCGTCGGGTGGGCCGAGTCTTTGCGGACGAGCGGCCGGTCGCCGTGGTCGGCACGGGCGGCTACGCATCGGCCCCGGTGGTTTGGTGGGGGACCCGACGGCAAATTCCGACCGCCATTCAGGAGCAGAACGCCTATCCCGGCCTGGCCACCCGCCTGCTCAGCCCGCGGGTGCGTCACGTGTACCTGGGGCTTCCCGAAGCGCGCCGGCTGCTTCGGTTCGGCCGGCACACCGAAGTGTTCGACACCGGCAATCCGATCACGCCTCCCGCGCCGGAGCGTCGGGCCCGGGCACTGGCCCGCTTTGGCCTGTCCGGCTCCCGGCCGCTGGTGCTGGTCACCGGCGGCAGCCAGGGCGCCCTCGCGATCAATCGCGCGGTTGCCGAGTGGCTGGATCAGGGCGGACCCCAGGGAGCCGACCTGCTGTGGGTGACAGGCCGGGGTACCTACGAGCAATTCGCCGCCCGCCACCGGCCGCCGGCCGTGCAGGTCATCGACTTCCTCGACCCGATGGCCGACGGCTATGCCGTGGCCGACCTGGTCGTCTCCCGCGCGGGCATGATTACCGTCGCCGAGCTTTGCGCCTGGGGACTGCCGAGCGTGCTGATCCCCCTGCCGACCGCGGCGGCGGATCATCAGACGCACAACGCGCGGGTCCTGGCGGAGGCGGGAGCGAGCACGCTGATCGTCCAGGCCGAGCTCACGGCCGGCACCCTCGCCAGAGCCATCGGATCGCTGCTCGGCGACCGGGCTCGGCGCGACGCGATGGCGGCTCGCGCCCTGGCCCGCGGGCGGCCCAACGCCGCGGCCGACATAGTGTCGAAGATTTTGACGCTGGCTTCGTGAGCCACACTTTCAGAACCCGCAGCAGTTACTTACATTCTCGCATCCATCATGAACCTGTTCACCCCCACCGATAGGCGCCCGGTCCATTTCGTTGGCATCGGCGGCGCCGGGATGAGCGCGCTCGCGCTCATTGCGTGTCGCCGAGGGGTGGTCGTGAGCGGGTGCGACACCGATCCCACCGGCGCGGCCGACGTCGCGGCCATGGGTGCTCGCGTCTGGCAGGGCCACGATCCGTCACATCTGGAAGGCGCGCGCGCGGTGGTGGTGAGCGCGGCGATCCCGGCCAACCACCCCGAGCTGGAGCGGGCCAGAAGCCTGGGCCTGCCGGTGGTGCCGAGGAAGGAAGCGCTGGCCGCGCTGGTGGGTACGTCCCGCTCGGTGGCGGTGTCAGGCACGCACGGGAAGACGACGACGACGGTGATGACCACCGAGGCGCTCACCGCCGCCGGCCTCTCGCCCACCGGCATCGCGGGCGGACGGGTGAGCGCGTGGGGCGGCAACGCCCGGGTGGCCGGCACCGATCTGTTCGTGGTCGAGGCCGATGAGTACGACAAGGCCTTTCTGACGCTGCATCCGACCGTCGCGATCGTGAACAACGTCGAGCCCGACCATCTCGAGTGCTACGGTTCCATGAGCGCGCTCGAAGATGCGTTCACCGAGTTCGCGGGCCGCGCATCCACCGCGATCGTCAGCGCCGACGATCCGGGCGCGCGGCGCATCGCCGAGCGGCTGGGGCGAGGCCTGCTTCGGTTCGGATACGGGGAAGACGCCGACGTCAGAATTTCGGACACCGCGCAGCACGCCGACCGGACTGAGGCGACGGTCCGGTGGCGCGATGGGCGGGCGGTCCAGCTTCGGCTCCGGGTGCCGGGTGTTCACAACCTGCGGAACGCCGTTGCCGCCCTGGCGGCCACCGATGCGATTGGCGGAGCGCTGGATCGGGCCACCGAGGCGCTGGGCGAGTTCGGCGGCGTGGGGCGGCGGTTCGAGCGGCTGGGCGAGCACGGCGGCATCGCCCTGGTCGACGACTACGCTCACCATCCTTCCGAGCTCGCCGCGACGCTGGCGGCCGCGCGCCAGGCCTATCCGGGGCGCCGTCTGGTGGCGGTGTTCCAGCCGCACCTCTATTCCCGGACCGCGGCCCACGGCGCGGCGATGGGCGAGGCGCTCGCGGCCGCCGACCTCGTGGTGGTGACCGAGGTCTATGCCGCGCGGGAGCAGCCCATCGCCGGCGTGAGCGGGCGCCAGGTGGTCGAGGCCGCCCAGCGGGCCGGCGCCGATGCGCGCTTCGAGCCCAGCCGGCCCGACGTGGGGCGCCGGGTCTACGAGGCGCTCGAGCCAGGCGACGTGGTACTCACGCTCGGCGCCGGCGACATCACGCGAGTCGGACCCGAGCTCGTGCGGTGGCTCGGGGTCGCCTGAAACCCGGCTGGAAGATCCTCGGTGGCCTCGCACTGGGGCTCGCGCTCTGGTTCGGGCTTCCCAGAACGCTTCGTGGTCTCGATTTTTTCCGGGTACGACGGGTGGAGATCGCCGGATTGCAGTATCTTGATCCGGCGAGTGTGATTGGCGCGTTGCGACTCGCGCCCAACGCCAGCGTGTTCGACGATCCCGCGCCCCTCGCGAAGCGAGTATTCGCGATGCGCGGCGTCGCTTCGGTCGAGATCGGCCGGCGGTTGCCGGGCACCTTGCGGGTCGAGTTGGTCGAAACTCAGCCGGTGGCGCTGGCGAGCCGCGGCGAGGGGCTGGTCCTGCTGGATGCGCGGGGCCGGGTGCTGCCCTATGATCCGCTCCGATCCGCCCCGGACCTGCCTTACGCGGCCAATGGCGATGCGGTGGTGGCAGGGGTGCTCGCGCGGGTGCGGGACTTCGATCCCGACCTGTTTGCGCGAACCGGCGCGGCGTGGCGGGTGGGACCGGACGTGGTACTCGAGGTCGGGGGGCGGCGCCTCTGGTTCGGCGCACAGGTTTCCGCGGAGGACATTCGAGCGGTGATGGCGGTGGAGCAGGCCCTCGCCCGGAGCGGGCGACCCTACCAGGAACTCGATGGACGCTTCGCCGGCCAGGTGATCGTCCGCCGGACCCGCGCATGAGCGCCCAGCCTCAGCGGCTGGTCGCGGCGCTCGACCTCGGCTCGACCAAAGTGGTCGCCGCCATCGCGGAAGTCACCGGCGATGCGCGCGACGTCGGCGCCCGCATCCTGGGCGTCGCCTCGGAAAAGAGTGCCGGTATCCGGCGCGGCGTGGTCCGCGACATCGAGGAGACCACCCGGGCCATCGACAAGGCGATGAAGAGCGCCCAGCGTATGGCGGGCGTCGAGGTCGGCTCCGCCTATTGCGGCATCGCGGGCGAGCACGTGGCCGGGCGCAGCTCGCATGGGATGGTGAGCGTCACCGGCGACGAGATCCGCACCAGCGACGTGGCCCGGGTGAACGACATGGCGAGCAACATCAGCTTCGGGCGCGACCACGAGCTGCTGCACGCCATCCCCCAGGACTATCTGATCGACCAGCAGGGCGGCATCAACGAGCCGATCGGCATGACGGGCTCGCGGCTGGAGGCCGAGGTCTACCTCGTGACCGTGCTTTCCAGCGTGCTCCAGAACCTCAAGCGCTCGGTCGAGCGGGCCGGCTATCACGTTCAGGAGTTCGTGCTGGAGCCGCTGGCCGCGTCGCTCGCGGTGCTGACGCCGGACGAGATCGAGCTGGGATGCGCCATCGTCGAGCTCGGCGGCGGCTCCACCAACGTCTCGATCTTCCACAACGGCAAGATTCGGCACACCGGGTCGCTGCTCTGCGCGGGCGGCCACGTCACGGCGGACATCGTCCACGGACTGCAGGTGACGCAGCTCGACGCCGAGCGCCTCAAGGAGCGGTTCGGGGCCGGTTTCGAGCCGCTGGTGCCCGAGAGCGACGTGTTCGAGCTGCCCAGCACGCCGGGGCAGGGCGCGCGCAATGCCCAACGCCGCGTGCTGGCGCATATCATGCACATGCGCTTGCAGGAAGTCCTGGAGTATGCGCTCGACGAGATCACTCGCGCAGGCTATCATCAGCGTCTCCCCGCGGGAGTCATCCTGACGGGCGGCGGCGCGTTGACCCCGGGCATCGTCGAATTGGCCCGCGAGGTCTTTGCCATGCCGGCCCGCTGCGGCATTCCCGGCCAGCGCCTTCGCGGCCTGGCGGACAGCGTCGAATCACCGCGAATGGCGGTATCCGCGGGCCTGGTACTGTATGGCGCCCGGCAGGTGGCAACGAGCGGCGGCTTCGGGACCGGTGCCCGCAAGTCGCCGGCGGTCGAGAAGGTGCTCGCTCCGGTAAAACGGTGGCTCCAAGACTTCTTCTGAGTCGGGCCGAGGGAACACACCATGAGATTTGAGCTGGAAGAGAGCGGCGTCCAGACCGCCCGGATGAAGGTGGTCGGCGTCGGTGGGGGCGGCGGCAACGCCGTCAACCGCATGATCGAGGATCAGCTCGGCGGCGTCGAGTTCATCTCGGTCAACACCGACGCGCAGGCGTTGGCGATCTCGAAGTCGGACATCAAGATCCAGATCGGACGCAAGCTCACCCGCGGCCTCGGGGCCGGGGCGCGGCCGGAGATCGGCCGCCAGGCCATCGAGGAGAACCGGGACGAGGTGGCCCAGTCGGTCCAGGGCGCCGACATGGTGTTCGTCACCTGCGGCATGGGCGGCGGGACCGGCACCGGCGCGGCCCCGGTGGTGGCCCAGATGGCGCGCGAGACCGGCGCGCTCACCGTCGGCATCGTTACCAAGCCGTTCCTGTTCGAGGGCCGGCGGCGGATGAAGCAGGCGGAGCAGGGCATCGCCGAGCTCCGGAAGAACGTGGACACCATGATCGTGGTGCCCAACGAGCGGCTGCTGGCCGTGGTCGGCAAGGGCATTCCGTTCCAGGAAGCGCTCAAGAAGGCCGATGAGGTGCTGCTCCACGCCACCCAGGGCATCGCCAGCCTGATCACCAGCACCGGCATCATCAACGTGGATTTCGCCGACGTCCGGACCGTGATGCAGAACGGCGGGGCCGCCCTCATGGGCACCGGCATCGGCCGGGGCGAGAACCGGGCACTCGAGGCGGCCCAGCAGGCCATATCGAGCCCGCTGCTGGACAACGTCTCCATCGCAGGCGCCACGGGCGTCCTCATCAACATCATCGGCGGCGACGATCTGACCCTGGGCGAGACCACCCAGATCAACGACATCATCCACGATGCCGTCGGCGACGACGCCGAGATCATCTTCGGGGCCGGCAACGACCCCGCCATGCACGGCGAGGTGCGCGTCACGGTCATCGCCACCGGCTTCGATCGCGCCGTGACCGGCGATCAGCCGCAGCTCAGCCGGACCTCGGGCGCCGCGGGCGTGCTCAACTTCCCGCAGCGGCCGGGCCGGCCTTCGTCGCCGGCCATGCCGGCCCCCCAGTCGCAGCCGGCACCGGCCGCGCCCCCACGGGTGGCCCCCCGGGCGCCGTCCGCGCCCGCCGCCGGGTCCGCCGAAGTCCCCGAGATGGAGATCCCCACCTTCATCCGACGGCAGATGGACTGATGCGGCTTGGCCGGGCGGGCGCTGCGATCGTCGTCATCGGTGCCGTCTCGGCCTTCGCGGCCTCGGGGCGGTGGCCCTGGCACCGTGTGCCCGAGGCCGCGAGCCCGGCGGTGGCCAGCCGGCCGGTGGTGACGGTGCCGATGAAGGAAACGTCCGATACCCTGGATCGCGGCGAAACGCTGTCCGATCTCTTCGCCCGCAACGGCATCACGAACCTCGACCTGTCCCGCCTCGGCCCGTCCATCGCGCTCGATCCTCGCCGGGTGCGTCCCGGCCTGGTGTTCAGCTTCCGCCGCCCCGACACCGCGGCCGCGCCCACTGAAATCACCGTCCGGACCACGCCCGAGCAGCTGGTGCGGTTCAGGCGCGCGGGTGAGCAGTGGAGCGCCGAGGCCGAGCCGATCGCCTGGAAATCCGAGACCATGCGGATTGCGGGTGGCATCGACAACTCGCTCTACGAGGCGCTCGACGCGCAGGTGGGCGACGACCAGCTCGACGGCGCCGATCGCCAGCGGCTGGCGTGGGACCTGGCCGACGTCTACGCCTGGCAGGTGGACTTCACCCGGGACATCCAGCCCGGCGACCGGTTCCAGGTCGTGTTCGAGCGGCTGGTCTCCGAGGACGGCGAGGTGCGGTTCGGGCGGGTGCTCGCGGCCGACCTCACCATGTCGGGCAAGAGCCTCACGGCGTTCCGGTTCGACAACGCGGGCCACTCGGCGTTCTACGATGCCAGCGGCAACTCGCTGCGCCGAGCGTTCCTGCGGGCGCCGGTCCAGTTCCGCCGGATCTCTTCGAGCTTTGCGCGGGCCCGGTTTCACCCGGTGTTGGGGATCACCCGCCGCCACGAAGGCACCGACTACGCGGCCGCGCCCGGCACGCCGGTCATGGCTGCCGGCGACGGCGTCGTGCTCCGCGCCGGGCGGGCGGGCGGCTACGGCAATCTCATCGAGCTGCGTCATCGAAACGGCATCACCACCCGCTACGGTCATCTGCGCGGCTTTGCCCGGGGCATTCACGCCGGCGCGCGGGTCGAGCAAGGCCAGACCATCGGCTTCGTCGGATCCACCGGCCTCGCCACGGGCCCGCACCTGCACTACGAATTCCGGGTGAACGGCGTCGCCCGCGACTCGCGGCGGGTCGAGCTCGGCAACGGTGCGCCCATCAGCAACGATCTCCGCACCGGGTTCGACACCGAGCGGGATCGCCTGCTGCAGCTGCTGCACACCGAGGCGCCGGCCTCCGTCGCCTCCGCGCCCGCGGAGCCCACCGAAACCCACGCCCGGTGGCTGCCGTAGCGTTCCTGGAGTGGACCTCTATCCCGCCATCGACTTCCGACACGGCCGCGTCGTTCGCCTGAGCCAGGGCGAGGCGACGCGGCAAACCGTTTACGGGGACGATCCGGTCGCCGTGGCGGAGCGCTTCGCCGAACAGGGCGCGGAATGGATCCACGTGGTAGACCTCGACCGGGCCTTCGGCGAGGGTGAGAACCTGGCCCTGGTACGGCGGATCGTGGCGCGCGCAGGCTGGCGGGCCAAAGTCCAGCTGGGAGGCGGGCTCCGCTCGGCCGACCTGGTGAAGGCCGGCCTGGAGCAGGGCGTGAGCCGAGTCGTGCTCGGCACCGCGGCCGCGCTCGATGCGCCGCTGGTGCCCGCGGTGCTGGCGGCAGAAGGAGCCGAGCGGATCGCTGTCGGCATCGACGCCCGCGACGGGCAGGTGGCCATTCGGGGCTGGACCGAGACCTCCAACCTCACCGCCGACGCGCTGGCCCGCCGTGTCGTTGCCGACGGAGCCCGCACCATCATCTACACCGACGTGGCCCGCGACGGCATG
>DASSMN010000326.1:0-6039 GCA_035688885.1 Gemmatimonadales bacterium | reverse complement strand
TCCAGACGGCCGCCTCCGAGGGAACGGGCGTGCCGAGCGCCTGCAGGCGGTCGCTGAACGCCCGCGCCGAGCGGGGGGACGTGAAGGCAATGGCCGCATAGTGATCCAGGTTGCGTACCGCGGCATCCACCGGTCCCCAGTCGAGCGGCGGCGCGAACGACATGAGCGGGATCTCCTCGACCCCCACGGGAATGGCTCGCAGCGCGTCCAGCAGCCCGGGAAACGCGCCGGCCGATGCGGTCAGCACGACCGCGGCGGAGCTCACGGCTCGGGTACCATGGGCGCAGCGGCCGCGCGCACCTCGGCCAGAATCGCCGACGCGCCCTGGTCGAGCAGCCGTCGGGCCAGCCGCTCGCCGATGGCATCGGCCTCCCGCTCATCCCGAGCCGCCGCGGCGTCCTCACCCTCGACGCTCCGCTCGCCACGGAGCGACACCACGCGCCCGTGCAGGCGGAGCCGCTCGCCCTCGAGCGTCGCGTACGCCGCCACTGGCACCTGGCAGCCGCCTTCGAGCGTGCGCAGGAAAGCGCGCTCCGCCGCCACCGCGCGGGCGGTGGCCGAGTGATGGAGTGCGCGCGCCGCGGCCGAGGCCGCGGCCAGGTGACCGGCGCGGGCGGTCACCGCGAGCGCGCCCTGGCCCGGCGCCGGAAGCATCACCGCCGGCGGCAGCCGCTCGCCGATGCGCGCTTCCAGGCCGAGGCGCACCAGGCCCGCCGCGGCCAGCAGGATGGCAGCCCATTCCGTATTCTTTTCCAGCCTGGACAACCGGGTATCCACGTTGCCGCGCACGTCCCGCACCTCGAGATCCGGGCGGAGGTGAAGCAGCTGCGCCCGGCGGCGAAGGCTGCTGGTCGCCACCACGGCCCCTTGGCCCAGCGCCGCCCAGCGGACGGGTCCGCGCCCGACC
This sequence comes from Gemmatimonadales bacterium, assembly GCA_035688885.1. Lineage (GTDB taxonomy): Bacteria > Gemmatimonadota > Gemmatimonadetes > Gemmatimonadales > GWC2-71-9 > CAVVWJ01. The sequence continues at coordinate 5,132 of DASSMN010000326.1, read as the reverse complement.
AGCGCGTCCCTCGGGTCCTCGCGCTCGCCCACGGCCACCAGCGCGATGCCCTCGGGAAGGGTGGTCGGCAGGTCCTTGAGCGAGTGGACCGCCAGGTCGATGCGTTCCTCGAGCATCGCCTCGTCAATCTGGCGGGTGAACAGCGCGCGCCCCCCGATCTGGGCCAGCGGCACGTGCTGCACGAGATCGCCCGTGGTCCTGATCTCGACCCGCTCGGTGTCGATCCCGGCAGCGTGGAGGCGCGCACGCACGTGCTCGGTCTGCCACAGCGCGAGCGCGCTCGCGCGGGTGCCGATCCGGAGGCGGCTCACGCCGGCGTGGTGCCCGCGGCAGGGACGCCGGCGGTCACTCGCTCCGCCGCCGCCTCGCCCGAAGCGATGGCCTCCGCTAGTGACACCCCCTCGCGATAGGCGCCGGCGAGCGCGAGGCCCGGATTCCGCCGCTCCGTCTCGTCCATGATGTCTTTGAACCGGCCATAACTGAGGTCGTACTGGGGAATGGCCTTGGGCCACAGGTGAAACTCGCGGAAGGTGGGCTCGCCCGACACTCCCAGCAGGACGCGGAGGTCGTCGAGCACCCTGGCGGTGATCGTCGGCAGGTCCGCGTTGGCCAGATCGGGGTTCCGCACGCCGCCGATGAACGCGGTGAGGAGCACGTGCCCGTCGGGCGCCCGACCGGCGAACAGCGACGACGAGAAGATGACGCCGAGCACGTGGCGGACCCGCTCCACCTCGGGCACCAGGAAGCCGAAGCCATCCAGCGCATGCGCCACGTCATTCCGCCGGAAGCCCAGCGCCAGCACCGCCACCGGCGGATGGGTGATGCTGGCCAGCGTCTTGAGCCGGTCGCCACCCGGAAACGCCAGGTCCACGTCGTCCACACAATGCGCGGGGGCCGCATAGACCACGCCGTCGTAGAGCTCGGTGGGCTGGAACGCGGCACCGACGGTCCAGCCCTTGGGACCGGCCCGCAGCTGGGTGACGGGCGAGCGCAGGCGAATCTCCGCATGGAGCTCGCGGGCCAGCGCCTCGGGCAGCTCCTGGAGCCCGCTCCGGAAGGAGCTGGGGCCAGCGGCCATCACGTCACCCTCGGCCGAGTCGGCGTCGCGCTTGCTCGCTCGCACCATACCCGCCAACGCCTTCATGACCGAGCCGTGGCTGCGCTCCATCGCGTGGAGGCGCGGCAGCGCGTGCCGGACCGAGAGCTGCTCCGGATTGCCGGCGTACACCCCCGCCACGAAGGGATTGGCGACGTAGTCGAGCACTTCCTGGTTGAACCGGCGGCGGACGAACGTGGCGATGCTTTCGTCGACCGTGCCTTCGCCCGGATCGACCAGGGCTTCGCCGAAGACGGCCAGCTTGGCCCCGTTGGAGAGCAGGCGCGTGGTAAGGAAGTCCTGCGGCGAGATCGGCAGCGGCAGCAGCTTCTTCTTCTTGACGATGTACCGGACCCGGGCCGAGGGCGAGGCCGGGAGGAGGCGCTGCTCGAGGCCCAGCTCGGCGAACAGCCGCCGGAGCGCGGGCGTCACCCCGGCGATGGAGTTGGGCCCCAGCTCGGCGATGAACCCGTCGCGCCGCTCGGTCCACACCACGCCGCCCACCCGATCCCCCGCCTCGTAGACCACTACCCGGATGCCCCGCTGCTTGAGACGGTAGGCCGCGCTCAGTCCCGCGACCCCGCCTCCAACGACCGCTACCGCGCCCATGCCGAGCCCAGCGCCGCCTCGAAGACGGCGAGCTCCGCCTCGCCGTGCGCGGTGGATGTGAAGGCCGCCTCGAACGCCGACGGCGCGAGATAGACGCCGGCCTCGAGCATCGCATGGAAGAAGGTGGCGTAGGCCGCGCGGTCGCAGCGCTTCGCATCGTCGTAGTTGCGCACCGCGCCCTCGGTAAAGAACGGCGTGAGCATGGTGCCGACCCGCTGGACCGTGACCGGGACCCCGGCGCTCGACGCGGCCGCCAGGATGGCATCTTCGGCCCGCGAGGCCCACCGCTCGGCTCGAGCCCACACACCGGGTCGGGAGAGCACCTCCAGCGTGGCGATGCCGGCCGCCATGGCCACCGGATTGCCCGAGAGCGTGCCCGCTTGATACACCGGGCCGGCCGGGGCGATCTGCTCCATCAGCGCGCGCGGGCCGCCATACGCGGCGGCCGGGAGGCCGCCACCCACCACTTTGCCCAGGATCGTGAGATCGGGCAGGACGTCGTACAGGACCTGGGCGCCGACCGGGTGCACCCGCCAGCCGGTCATGACCTCGTCGAACACCAGCAAAGCGCCGGCCCGGCGGGTCAGCTGGCGAAGTCCCGTGAGAAATCCGTCGACCGGCGGAACTACCCCCATGTTCCCGGCCACGGGCTCGATCAGGACCGCCGCGATCTCCGGTCCGCGTGCGGCAAACAGCGCCTCCACGGCCGCCAGATCGTTGAACGGGACGATGAGGGTGTCCGCCACCGTCGCCGGCGTGACCCCCGGCGAGTCGGGCAGCCCCAGCGTCGCCACCCCGGACCCGGCCGCCGCCAGCAGCGCGTCGGCATGGCCGTGGTAACAGCCGTCGAACTTCACGATGGCGCGCCGGCCGGTGGCGGCTCGCGCCAGCCGCACGGCGCTCATCGCGGCCTCGGTCCCGCTGCTGACGAACCGCACCATCTCGACCGAGGGAAAGGTGGCGACCACCCGCTCCGCGAGCTGCACTTCGAGCTCGGTCGGCGCGCCGTACGTCGTCCCTCGGCCAGCGGCGTCCATGATCGCCGCCAGCACCTCGGGATGGGCGTGACCCAGGATCAGGGGCCCCCAGGAAAGCACCAGGTCGACGTACCGGTTGCCATCCGCATCCTCCAGCCAGGCCCCCTCGCCGCGGGCGATGAACCTCGGCGTGCCGCCTACCCCCCGGAACGCGCGCACCGGACTGTTGACGCCGCCGGGCAGCACCCGCTGGGCCGCGGCAAAGAGCCGCTCCGATACGGCCGTGGCCCGCCGGGCGCGAAGCTCCGTCATGAGGCGGGCTCCTGGGCCAGCCACGTGGCGATGTCCTTCGCGTGATACGAGATGATCGCGTCCGCCCCGGCGCGGCGCATGCCCAGCACGGCCTCGAGCACCACCCGGCGCTCGTCGATCCATCCGAGGCGGGCCGCCGCCTTCACCATCGAGTATTCGCCGCTCACGTTGTAGGCCACCAGCGGCAGCGCCGTCCGTTCCCGCACCGCGCGCACGACGTCCAGGTAGGCGAGCGCAGGCTTGACCATCAGCAGGTCCGCTCCCTCGGCCTCGTCCAGCTGCGCCTCGATCAGCGCCTCCCGCACGTTGGCGGGATCCATCTGGTACTGGCGGCGGTCGCCGAAGGACGGGGCGCTGTCGGCCGCCTCCCGGAACGGGCCGTAGAACGCGCTGGCGTATTTGACCGCATAGCTCAGGATGCCGACATCGGTCTGGCCGGCCGCGTCCAGCGCCGACCGGATGGCCCGCACCATTCCGTCCATCATGCCGCTGGGCGCGACGATGTCCGCGCCGGCGGACGCATGTGTCAGCGCGACACGTCCGAGAATCTCGAGCGTCGCATCGTTGTCCACCGACCCGTTGCGCAGCACACCACAATGCCCATGGCTGGTGTATTCGCAGCAGCACACGTCGGTCAGCAGCAGCAGGTCGGGATGACGGCTGCGCAGGCGCCGCAATGCCTGCTGGACGATGCCCTCGTCGGCGAAGTTCTCGCTGCCGATCTCGTCCTTGGCCGCCGGGAGGCCGAACAGGAGGACGGCGGGGATCCCGAGCTCGCGGATCCGGTCCACCTCGCGATCGAGCGATTCGTCCACCGAGAGATGGCAGACCCCGGGCATGGAGCCGATCTCCCGCTCGACCCGGGAGCCGTGCACCACGAAGATCGGCTGGATGAAGTCCCCGGGCTCAAGCTGGTGTTCGCGCACGAGCTGCCGGAGGGCGTCGGTGCGGCGCCGACGCCGAGGGCGGTGAAGTTGGGAGGTGGTCACCGGGGTAACTCTAGAGAGCAACCGACACGGCCGCAACCGGATGACTACGCAGGGAGGGAACCGGGCATGCGGCTTGCGCGGTTATATACTGGTGCCCGGCATCACGACGTGCTACTGCTTCTGTATCACCGCTCCGACCAACCGTCCGTTCGCATCTTGTACATCATCGGGCAGATTGCGGTGCCGTAGGTCGGCATCCTGTGTCCGGACAAGATGGAGCAGGTTGCCATGAGGTTCTCCGCGTTCTCCGCCTTTCTCGGCCTGATTGGCCTCGCGGCCGCCGCCTGCGGCGCGCCCCGTTCGAAGCTGGTCGCCCCCCCACCCGTTAACCCCTCGACCGCCATCGTCGGCGCCACCCTGTGGGATGGCACCGGCGGCGCGCCGGTTGCGAACGCCGTCACCGTGGTCCGGGGCGACCGGATCCTCTGCGCCGGAGCGGCGAGCGAGTGTGCCGTCCCGCAGGGCGCCCGGCTGATCGACGCCAAGGGCCAGTATCTCATCCCGGGCCTGATCGACAGTCACGTGCACCTGCTGTTCCTGCAGAATGGAAGTGCCGGTGAGGACCTCGGTCTCGACCTGCGGGATCTGCTGGCGCAGGGCATCACCACCGTGCGCGACATGGGCACCAACCCCGCGGCGCTGCTGTCGCGAGTGTCGGGGTTCGATGCCGCGCCGCGCGTCTACGCCATGCAGCTGGTCGCCGGCCGCCGGTTCTTCTACCCCGCCATGCGCCAGGTGCGCTCCGAGCGGGGGGTCGAGCTCCGCCAGGCACCCGCGCTCACCATGCAGTGGCTCGGCTGGACGCCCATCCTGTTCGACCGGGGCGACGACCCCGACTCGGTCATCGCGCAGGCCCGGCGCGCCGGGGCCATGGGCATGAAGCTGTATGCCCAGCTCGACAGCGTGAGCATCCGGCGCCTGACCGAGTCGGCCCACCGGCTCGGGATGCCGGTGTGGGGCCATGCCTGGCCCCAGCCGGCCAATGTTGGCGAGCAGACCCGGGCCGGCATGGACGGGGTGGTGCACGCGGCCGGGCTGGTCGGCGAGCTGCTCACTCCCGACGAGCGGGACACGCTGGTGGACGATGGTGCGCTGCAGTCCACCACGGCGCGTATCGCCACCGCCAAGTCGGCCGATGACCCGCGGATC
>DASSMN010000129.1:0-3281 GCA_035688885.1 Gemmatimonadales bacterium | reverse complement strand
AAGTGTGGCGCCGGTGAAGTCGGCGCCGGCCAGGGTCGGACCCGCCAGGAACGCGCGCGAGAGCTCGGCATGGCTCAGGTCGGTCTCCGCCAGGCAGGTGCCGTCGAGCACGGCCATAGCGAGTATCGCGTAGGCCAGGTTGCACTGCCGCCAGGTGGAGTGGCTGAGCGTGGCCGCGGAGAGGTCGGCGCTGGAGACGTCGCAGCCGACCACGGTGGCATGGGTGAAGTCAGTTCGGACGAAGGACGCGCTGTCGCACACACAGTCGCGCAGGGTGGCGAACTCGAAGCTGGCGCGTAGCGCGTCGGCCCGGCTCAGGCGGGTTCGCAGCAGGGTCGCCGCGAGCAGCATGGCGTCGGTGAGGTGGGCGCCCGTCAGATCGGCGTCGGTCAGGTCGGCCGAGGTGAGGTCGGCCCCCTCGAGGTGGGCGCCGCGCAGGTCAGCGCCCGCGAGCCTCGACTTGCAGAGATCGGTCCCGCGAAGGTCCACTCCGCGCAGGTCTGCCCCCGCCAGGTCGGCTCCGGGAAGGGCCAGGCCGGCGAGGCTGGCTCCGGCGAGCTCGTCGGCCGGCATCCGAAGGAGGACAGCGTCGGAGTCCCTCGCGCGGATCTCGATCATGGACGTTCTCCTGGGGCAGGGCGGGGCGAGCGGGGTCGCCGGCGGAGCACAAGGCCTCCAGCCGAGAACTGCCTAGTATACCCCGCGGCCCCCGGCGGTCCGGCCCCGGCAGGGAGCCTGGATGCCTCCCCCACCCCTGATCGGACGCCGTTTCGGTGTATCGTCCACTGAGATCCGGCCGCCGGGCCGACGCGATTCCCGTGCGGCAACACCTGACGACCACTGGATCGAGGAGGCAATCGGATGGCATCGGGCCAGGAAGCGCCCGCGGGTCCGGACCTGCGGGCTGGGATCAAGGTGGCAGAGCTGCCGGACGGTCAGATGATGGCGGGCCACGTGGACGGCGAGGCGGTGCTGCTCGCGCATGTCGGGAGCGAATGGTTCGCCATCGGCGCGACCTGCAGCCACTACAGCGGGCCGCTGGCTGAAGGCCTGCTGGTGGGTGATACGGTGCGCTGTCCGTGGCACCACGCCTGCTTCAGTCTGCGCTCGGGACAACCGCTGCGTCCGCCGGCGCTGAACGACGTCCCCGCCTGGGATGTTGAGGTGCAGGACGGCGTGGTGCGGGTCGGCGCCAAGCGGAAACCTGCGGCGCCTCCGCCGCTGCGGTCCAAGGGCCCGGAGTCGGTGGTCATCGTGGGTGGTGGAGCGGCCGGCAACTGCGCCGCGGAGACCTTGCGACGCGACGGCTACGAAGGGCCCATCACCATCGTCGATCCGGATCCGGACGCGCCCTACGACCGCCCCAATCTTTCCAAGGACTATCTCGCGGGGAACGCGCCGGAGGAGTGGATTCCGCTCCACCCGCCCGAGTTCTACCAGGAGAAGGAGATCGAGCTCCGCCGCGGACCCCGGGTCGCCTCGGTGGACCCAGCGGGGCGGCGGGTCACGCTGGAGGATGGCGCCGAGCTGCGCTACGGCGCCTTGCTGCTGGCAACGGGCGCGAGCCCGGTGCAGCTGGGCGAGCTCGCAAGCGGGGAGCCGCGGGTCCACTACCTCCGGACCCTGGCGGACAGTCGCCGCATTGCCGCCGCCGCGCGCGAGGGCGGCCGCGCCGTCGTGATCGGCGCCAGTTTCATCGGGCTCGAAGTGGCGGCATCACTCCGCGCCCGCAAAATGGAGGTGCAGGTCGTCGCGCCCGACGCGCGGCCGCTCGAGCGGGTCCTCGGGCCGGAGCTGGGCGACATGATCCGGAAGGTTCACGAAGAGCAGGGAGTCGTCTTCCACCTGGGTCGGAAGCCGACCGGCGTGAGCGGCGGACGGGTACGGTTGGACGACGGGCAGTCGCTGCCGGCGGACCTGCTGGTGGCCGGTGTCGGCGTGCGGCCCAACCTGGAGCTGGCCGAGGCCGCCGGCCTGGCCATCGATCGCGGGGTGCAGGTGAACCAGTGGCTCGAGACCAGCGCCCCCGGCATCTTCGCCGCTGGGGATATCGCCCGCTGGCCCGACTCGCACACCGGCGAGCGGATCCGGGTCGAGCACTGGGTGGTCGCCGAGCGACAGGGTCAGGCCGCTGCGCGGGCCATCCTCGGTCACCGCGCGCCCTTCGATGCCGTTCCCTTCTTCTGGAGCGCTCACTATGCGCTGGCCATCAATTACGACGGCCACGCGGAGCGGTGGGACAAGATCGAGATCGACGGGGATGTAGCGGCGCACGATTGCACCGTGCGCTATCGTCGGGGCGGAAAGGTGCTGGCGGTGGCCACAGTGGGGCGGGATCGCGAGAGTCTCGTCGCCGAGCACGCGCTCGAGACGGAGGTCGCGCGCTGAGCGCTGGTGCCGGCGCGGCTACTCTGCCGCGCCGGCCCTACGCGGCGCCGGCCAGGTTGTAGAGCGCCCGCCAGGCACGGAACACTTCCCGATAATCGTTGCCGGTAAAGGCTACCGTTCGTCCGTCGGTCCGCTGCGAGCCGGGCACCAGCTCCGCCATATCCGCCATGTGGGCCAGCTGGAACTCGACCTCGAGGCGGATGGGTGCCGCCAGCCGGAACGGCTGATGGGCTTTGCCCAGCGCGGCGGTCACGCCCGCGCGGATCCGCCTGCAGGCCTCCGCCGGCGCGACGCTCCGGGCCGCGAAGCGGCCGACCGCCTCCTTGACCACCACCGTTTCGACCGACGGGCCCAGGAACGCGCGGGCCTCGGCGGCGAGCGCCTGGTCGCCGCTCACCAGGGCCACCGGCACATCGTAGGCTCCGGCCAGGGCCGCGTTGATGGCCAGCTCGCCGACCGCGCGGCCGTTGAGTCGCGCCTCGTGAACCCGGTCGGTGTAGGTGTGATCGATGACGGCGTGGCGCGTCCCGGCCATCGCGTGGTAGCCGACGAACAGCGCCGCGTCAAAGCCGAGGTCGATGCCTTCCATCATGGAGCGCGCCTTGGTGCCGCCGCTCACCAGCTCGGCGGCCGGGTGCAGCTCGTCGGGTGGAAGGTTCCGCATCCACCAGTGGCTGTCGTTCACCAGGATGCGCTCGGCGCCCGCGGCGAGGGCGCCTTCGACCGCCGCATTGGCTTCACCCGTCATGAGACGGCGAAATCTGTTATACTCTCCCGCATGCCGAGGGTCGATCGGGTCAGTCTGATCCTCGTGAACGACACCGGCCACACCTTCCATGTCGACGGAGATGTACACCCGCATAGCGGCTCCTTCGTCAGTAAGGTGTGGTCCC
>DASSMN010000086.1:0-2045 GCA_035688885.1 Gemmatimonadales bacterium | reverse complement strand
CGTGTCCCGCCCGGGCGAAGATCGTCCCCAGCTTCCCGCCCATCAGACCCGAGCCCAGTATACCGATCCGCATTGGTCCTCCCTGGAGTCATAGTATCCTGGTCGCCGGAAGAACGCGATTACGCTTGGAAGGGTGACCCGGGTCACGGTGTGCGGCCCGCAACACAGCGCAGGATCACCGCGACGGAGCGCGTCCGACCGCGCGGAGGAGCGACGCATGAGCGAGCACATCGCAGGCAAGGTCATCGTGATCACCGGCGCCAGCAGCGGCCTGGGCGAAGCGGCGGCGCGCCACCTCGCGGCGCGGGGGGCGGCGGTCGTGCTGGGCGCCCGGCGGACCGACCGGATCGAGTCGCTGGCGGCCGAGCTCTCGAAGGCAGGCGGCAAGGCGCTGGCGGTGGAGACCGACGTGGCGCGGCGGGAGCAGGTGCAGCGGCTGGTGGACGCCGCGGTCGAGACCTACGACCGGATCGACGTGATCATCAACAACGCCGGTCTCATGCCGCTCAGCCCGCTCGACCGGCTCAAGGTGGACGAGTGGGACCGGATGATCGACGTGAACATCAAGGGCGTGCTGTACGGAATCGCCGCCGCGGTGACGCACATGCAGCGGCAGCGGTCGGGACACATCATCAACGTGTCGAGCGTGGCGGGACACAAGGTGCGGGCCGGCGGCTCGGTCTACTCCGCCACCAAGCACGCGGTGCGGGCGCTGTCGGAGGGACTGCGGCAGGAAGTGAAGCCCTACAACATCCGCACCACGATCATCTCACCGGGCGTGGTGACGAGAGAGCTGCCCAACACCGCGAGCGATCCCGACGTCGCCGCGAACATCAGGAAGATGTACGACGACATCGGGATTCCGGCCGACTCGTTCGCCCGCGCCGTGGCCTTCGCGATCGAGCAGCCGGACGAGGTGGACGTGAACGAGATCCTGTTCCGGCCGACCCGGCAGGAGTTCTGAAGCAAGACCCGCGCGCCGCAGGGCGCGCGGGCCGCTCCGGCTAGTGCTTGGCTTCGCCGTTGGCATTCCATATGTCGTAGATCAGCTTCCACGACCCATCCGGCTGTTTCTTCATGACACCCAGGTATTTCCCGTGCTCGACCGGCAGCGGCTTGGCGCCCTTCTGCTTGGGCGTGAGCGTCGCGGTGTACTCCCCGGTGGAGAGCGCCAGGTCGCCGTTGCCCTGCACTGCCGTGGTCTTGAGCTCGAACGGGCCGCTGACGGCGCTGGTCAGGCTGGTGAAGAACTTGCCGATCTCCTCCGAGCCCTTGATCGCCGGTGAGCCAGGGGGCATCAGCACGGCGTCGCCGGCGTAGAAGGCGGTGATGGCGGCGGCGTCGCCAGCGCTGGTGGCCTTGGCCCAGGCCTGATCGGCCTCGCGGATCGCCGCCTCGTCCGCCGCGGAGAACTCGGCGGGCGCCGCGGGCGGAGCCGAGCCCATCGATTCGGTCTCGGCCTTGGGAGCGGACTGACATGCGGCTACTGCGAGAAGGACGAGCGCGATGGGCGTACGCATCGGGTGCCTCCAGTTGGTGGGGCTTGGCTCGGATTGGCACGGTACGGGTTTGAGTTACCGGCCACGTTCGGGGCTGTCAAGCACTCTCCTTCCGGGTCAGGAGGAGGACCACCACCGCAGTCATCATCAGCGCGGAGAAAACGTACACCGTGACGCGGAAGGGATAGGGCAAGCCATGGAAGAACTCGCGAGCCACCACGGCGACGACGCCGGGCAGCAGGCTTCCGACGGCGAGGAGCCAGATCGCCCGGGAGCGGGCGGACGAACGAGCGCCGGACCGCACGTCCGTGGGGACGTCGGCGAGCTCGGGGTGTTGCTCGGACATGGATGATCCTCCCGGCCGCGCTCGGGTGAGCACGGCGGTTCGAGTGCCGAGCGCGCCGCGGAATGCGGCGCGCGATGGTCAGTCGATCGGGAGTAGGGGAGGACCGGTGGGAAAGCGGGGGCTGCCGACGCCGTGGGCGGCGGAGCGGAACTGGAGGATGGACTCCGTGTCGCTCGGGGCGACGCCGCCGGCCGGTGCGG
>DASSMN010000087.1:0-7353 GCA_035688885.1 Gemmatimonadales bacterium | reverse complement strand
CTCCGGGTGCTCGGCATCTTCGGTATCCGGCCAGAGCGCGAGGGGTTCAGCGCCGTCGAGACGGCGGGCCCACGACCGCTGGCCCTCGAGCGGCCGGATGGGAGCCGGCTGTTCTCACCGGTCCTGCCCGGCGGGCAGTCGGCGGGCCTCTTTTCCATCGTTGGCGGCGAGGAGCTGCTCGAGCTGGGATGGCGGACCCGCGCGCTGGCCAACACGCTCTCGGCGCCCCCACGATGACGGACGCCGTCCGGAGCTTCATGGACAAGAAGGCGGTGGCGCAGGTGCTGGAGCAAATCGCCGCCTTTCTCGAGCTCAAGAGTGAAAATCCATTCCGGATCCGAGCGTTCCGGACAGCCGCTCGAGCGGTGGGGAGCTTCAACGGGGATCTTCGAGCAGGACTGGAGGACGGGAGCCTCGCGGGCACCAAGGGCGTCGGCCCCGCAACGCTGCAGATCGTGTCCGAGATCGTCACCACCGGCCGGGCCAGCATGCTCGAGGAGCTGCGCGAGCAGATCCCGCCGGGCCTGGTCGAGATGCTCGGGATCTCGGGCCTGGGGGTCGCGAAGATCCGTCAGATCCACGACGTGCTCGATATCGACTCCGTCCCCGAGCTCGAGGCCGCGGCGCTGGATGGCCGGCTGGCCAAGCTGCCGCGTTTCGGTCCCAAGACCAGCGAGAACATCCTCAAGGGCATCGCGTACCTGCGGCACGCGAGCGCCTTCCGGCTGCTGTACCACGCGGCCGACGAAGCCGAGGGGCTGCGGGCGGCTCTCGAGCGCATGCCAGGCGTAACCCAGGCCGTGGTGGCGGGCGACGTCCGACGCCGGACCGAGGTGGTCCGCGAGCTGGTGCTGGTGCTGGCCGCGGACGTGACGCCAGGGGAGCTGTTCAAGCGGCTGAGCCAGGTTCCTGGCGTCCATGAGTTCGCCGGCCAGGACGACCGCCGGGTGACCCTGCGGTTCGCCGGCGGGGCCAGCGCGCAGATCATCGTGACCACCCCGGTGAATTTTGGGGCGGTGCTGGTCCAGGCCACCGGCTCGGAGGCCCATCTCCGTGACCTGGCAACCCACGCCTCCGCCAAGGACTTTGCCTTGACGGGCGCCGCGCTCTGGCGGGGCAGCACCTTCGTTCCGACGCCCGATGAGCACGCCTTCTACACGGCGTTGGGACTGGACTTCATCGAGGCCGAGCTTCGTGAGGGCCAGGGCGAGGTCGCCGCGGCCGCGGAGCACCGCCTGCCGTGCCTGCTGCGGCGGAGCGATCTCCGCGGCCTGCTGCATTGTCACACCCGCTACTCGGACGGGTCCAACACGGTCGAGCAGATCGCGGTCGCGTGCCGCGACGCGGGCTATCAGTATGTCGGCATCACCGACCACAGCCAGGCCGCCGCGTACGCCGGCGGGCTCCGCGCGGAGGATCTGGCGCGGCAAGCGGACGAGATCGACGAGGTCAATCAGCGCCTGGACGGCCTCCGCGTTCTCAAGGGGGTCGAGGCCGATATTCTCCAGGACGGGCGCATCGACTTCGACGACGCGGTGCTCGGTCGGCTGGATTTCGTGATCGCGTCGATTCACACCCGCTTCAACATGGGCGAGCGGGAGATGACGGCCCGGGTGCTCGCCGCCATGGACAACCCGCACCTGACCATCATCGGACATCCCACCGGTCGGCTGCTGCTCTCCCGCGACCCCTACGGGCTCGACCTGGACGCGGTCATCGACAAGGCGGCCGCCACCGGCGTCGCGCTCGAGATCAACGCCGATCCGCACCGGCTCGACCTGGACTGGCGTACGGTGCGCCGAGCCCGGGCCCGGGGCGTCGCCATCTCGATCGGCGCCGACGCCCACAGCGCGGCGGGCATCGCCAACGTCGAATATGGGGTGGACACCGCGCGAAAGGCCTGGCTGAGGCCGGAGGACGTGCTCAACGCGCAGCCGGTCGATGCGTTCCTGTCACGCGCCGCGCAACGGAAGTCCGGATGAAGGCGAAGGCCCGTCCTCATAAGCGACCGCGCCCGCGTCGTACCCGCGACGCGCCGGAGCGAGCGCCCCAGATCCTGTCACGGCTCAAGGCCGCGTATCCGGAAGCCCGCTGCGCGCTGGACCACCGAAACGCTTTCGAGCTGCTGAGCGCCACGATTCTCTCGGCGCAGTGCACCGACGCGCGGGTCAACCAGGTGACGCCCCAGCTGTTCGCCGCCTATCCGACGCCCGAGGCGCTGGCCTCGGCCCGGCCCGCGGACGTCGAGGCCATCATCAAGTCTACCGGATTCTTTCGGAACAAGACCCGGAGCCTCATCGGGATGGCTCAGGCACTGGTGGGGGAACACCGCGGCCAGGTCCCGCGCACGATGGAGCAGCTCCGCGTGCTGCCGGGCGTGGGCCGCAAGACCGCTAATGTGATCCTGGGCAACGCCTACGGCATCAACGAGGGAATCACGGTGGACACCCACGTGGCACGCCTGAGCCGGCTGCTGGGGCTCACCCGCGAGTCGGATCCCGCCAAGATCGAGGAGGATCTGATGCCGCTCTTCCCCCGAGACGAGTGGGGCCTGCTCTCCCACCTGCTCATCTTTCACGGGCGACAGGTGTGTATTGCCCGCCGACCCCGCTGTGGTGAGTGTGTACTGTCGGATCTGTGCCCTTCCTCGCTGGTCTGAGAGCGTTGATGGGCAAGGAAATTGCTCTTCCAGCGGCGTAGATCACGATTGCTTCATGTAGGCCTTCATATTATTTGCCCAGTCGTTGCTGACACCGCTCCGCCCTGACCCCAGGGCGTTCATGCAACGCTTTGCAACATTGACACTTAGCTAGCAGCGGGGTGGCTGTTGACCCAACCGTACCACAGCTCTGCCCTGGAAGCCGCCGTGGTGCCGGCTCCCCGGACGCAACGCGCCTGGGAACCGTTGCCCGGGAGCTCCGCGAGGATTCCGGCGGAAGCCCCGACGCCACGGATTCTAGTGGTGGCTCCTCAGCCGTTTTATGAGGACCGGGGAACCCCGATCGCGATGCGTCAGGTGCTGCTGGCCCTGAGCGAGCTGGGGCGGCAAGTCGACCTGCTGACGTATCCGGTCGGCGCGGATGTGGGCATCGAGGGGCTCCGGATCTTCCGCTCAGCGAATCCCTTCCGGTTCGAGTCGGTGCCCGTGGGCTTGTCGCTCCGAAAGATCGTCCTGGATATTCCACTCACCGTGTCGTTGCGCAGCCGGCTGGCGCGCGGGCAGTACTCGTGCGTGCACGCGGTCGAAGAAGCCGCCTTTCCTGCGGCACTCTACGCAAGCCAGCACGGCATTCCCCTGCTTTACGACATGCAGTCCAGCCTGGCCGAACAGCTGGGACGGCTCGGCCCCCTGAATTTCCGGCCCACCCGCTGGATGCTCGACGCGACCGAGCGGTGGCTCCTGAAGATGTCGAGCGTGGTCGTGACCAGCGCCGGTCTGGCGCAGCGAGTCCGCCGGATGGTACCGCAGGCCAGCGTACGGGAGTGGCACTTCCCGAGCGCGCCCAGCGGCGCCGATCCCAGTGACGTCGCGCGGCTGCGCCAGAGTCTCGGTCTCCGATCGAGCGATCGGGTGGTGCTCTACAGTGGGACCTTCGAGGCCTACCAGGGGCTGCCCGAGCTGATCGGTGCCATTCCGCTCGTCCGCGAGCGGTTCCCGAATGTCACCTTCGTGTTCGTAGGCGCGGCGAGCAGCGAGCCGGAGCTCGCGAGCGCAGCCCCCTACATCGAGTCCGGCGCGCTCCGGGTAGTCGACCGCCAGCCCCGCCACGAGATGCCGGCCTTCCTGGCGATGGCCGACGTGCTGGTGTCCGCCCGTGCCTACGGCGGCAACCTCCCGCTCAAGATCTTCGACTATCTCGCAGCCAGCCGCCCGATCGTCGCGACCGACATCCCGACCCATCGCACCGTGCTGTCGGAGGAGCGGGCGGTGCTCGTTTCGCCCACCACCGATGCGCTGGCCCAGGGCATCATGAGCGTCCTGGCCGATCCCGAGCACGCGAGCCAGCTGGCCGCGGCCGGGCGCCAGTACGCCAAGACCCACCTTGGCTGGGGTCGCTTCGTGCAGGCCGTGTCCCAGCTCTACGACGAGGTGGAGCGGCATGCCGTCGCCTGAGGCGGCACGTCAGACGGCATCCGTCATCATCCCGGCCCGCAACGAAGCCTCCACCATCGCGCGCCTGATCGAGGCCGTGCTCGAGCAGGCTCCCCCAGACTGGACCGTCGAGGTCGTGCTGGTCGACGACGGCTCGACCGACGACACCGCCGCGGTCGCCCGCGCGGCCGGCGCGCGCGTGCTCGAGCTGGGCGAGCGGGCCGGAGGCGGCAACCCGGCGGTCGGCCGGAACCGTGGAGCGAGGGCCGCCATCGGCGACCCGCTGATCTTCCTCGATGCCGACTGCCTGCCCGCGCCGGGGTGGCTGGCTCGCCTCCTTGCGGGCCACGCGGCCGGGGCCACCGTGGTGGGCGGGTCACTGGACCTCCCCGACGGGCTCTCGTTCATGGCGCGGTGTGACTACTACTGCGGCTGGTATCACGTGCACTCACGCCGGCCGGGTGGGGAGGTACCCAACCATCCGCCCGGCAACGTGAGCGTGCGGCGGGAGGCCTTCGCGCGAACCTCGGGCTTCACCGAGCAGCAACCGGTGGCCTACGCCCACGAGGAGCTGGCCTGGCAGTCGGCGGTGTTGGATCGGGGCGGCCGGATCGTATTCGATCCTCAGGCCATCGTCTACCACTACAATCGGCCGGGCTTCCGCAACCTGCTTCGCCGCAACTATCGGTGGGGTTTCAGCGCCATCGAGAGCAAGGCCCAGAGCCGCTCGGCGCGGTTCGCCTGGGTCTATCGCTACCCGGCGCTGCTGGTTGCCGCGGGGCTACCGCTCGCCGTGGGAAGCGCCGGCTATATCCTGTGGTGCTGGCTGCGGGCCGGCGTGATCGAGCCGGTGCTCATGGCGCCGGTGGTGCTGGCGGCTCGGCTCGCCTACTCGGCGGGGCTCGTGTCCGGCGGCATCCGCTGGATGCGGTTCGGTCCGGCTGCGGTGGAGGCGCGTCCGCGATGGGAGTAGCCAACGGTGGACCGCTGGTGTCCGTGGTCATGCCCTGCCTCAATGAGGAAGCGGCGATCGGGCCCTGCATCGAGAAGATCCAGCGCACCTTCACGGCCGCGGACATCGACGGCGAAATCGTGGTGTGCGACAACGGCTCGACCGACGCATCGGTCTCCATCGCCGAGCGCATGGGTGCCAGAGTGGTCCACCAGCCGCTCCGGGGTTACGGCAACGCCTATCTGAAGGGCTTCGCGAGCGCGCGCGGGCGGTACCTGGTCATGGGCGACGCCGACGATACCTACGATTTCACCATGATCCCGCAGTTCGTCGAGGCGCTGGACCACGAGCGGTTCGAGTTCGTCACCGGCAGCCGCTACCTGGGCGGTGGCGACGCCAACATCACCGCGCTGCACCGCTGGTTCGGCAACCCGGCACTGACCCGCATCCTGAACCTGCTGTTCGGCACCCGGTACACCGACGTGTACTGCGGCTTCCGCGCGTTTCCCCGGGCAGCATACGACGAGATTCAGCCGGTAAGCCCCGGCATGGAGTTCAACCTCGAGCTGGCGATCAACGCCGGCCTGGCCGGCCTCCGCACCAAAGAGATTCCGATCGTCCTGGCGCCCCGCAAGGGCGAGTCCAAGCTGCGGACCTTCCGGGACGGGTGGCGCAGTCTCCGCATGATGCTGCTGTACTCGCCCAACAAGCTGTTCCTGGCCCCGGGCGCGTTCCTGCTCGGGCTCGGGCTCCTAATCCATGTGGCGGTGCTGCTGGGCATGGTGCATTTCGGCGGCCGGCCGGCGTCGGGCGTCACGGCGGTGTTCGCCACCATCTTCAGCGTCATCGGATTCGAGATCCTGAGCCTCGGCCTTCACGCCAAGACCTACTCGTGGAGCCGGCGCTTCGACCGGGACAATCGGGCCCTGGCCTCGTTCTACCGCCACTTCAAGCTGGAGACCGGCCTGCTGCTGGGGGGCGGCCTGATGGCCGCCGGCGGGGCCATCCTGGTGGCCATCCTGATCGAGTGGCTCGAGTCCGACCTCCTCCCGCTGCCCCATCCCGAGTGGGCCTCCTTCGCGGCGACGCTGGTGATCATCGGCTGCAGCATGCTGTTCTCGTCGCTGTTCATTTCCGCCATGTCGATGAGCCGGCCCCAGGACGCTGCGTGACGGCAGGGCGGGCACCGTGGGCGGTGCTCGTGGCCTTGCTCCTGCTGGTGGCGGCTTTCGGCCTCAGGCTCCGGGCCGCCGCGCGGCCGGGGTTGTGGGCAGACGAGATCTTTTCGCTGGCGGTCGCCACCGGCCACAGCCTCGAGCACCCCGCGGCCGAGGCCGACCCCTCGGCCGGCGACTTCGTTCAGGCCACCGATGCGGTGCCGGCGGCTGCCTATCGGCGGTACGCAGCATTCGACGACCCACCCGCCGGCCCGAGCCGCGTGGTCCGCGCGGTCCTGCTCTCCGACACCAGCCCGCCGCTCTATTACCTGCTCCTCAACGCGTGGACCCGCGTGCTCGGGCCGTCCGACCCCGCGCTCAGGACCTTCTCGGTCTGGTGGACGCTGGCGTCGCTGCCGTTCGCCTGGCTGGTGGGACGCCGGCTGGGCGGCAGCTTCGCGGGCTGGTCGGCCTGCCTGCTGCTGGCTTTCGCGCCAGTCGCCTTCTTCTACTCGCTCGAAGGTCGGATGTACGCGATGGTGGGCTGCCTGGTGCTGGCGCTGATCTGGCTCACGCTTCGGCTGGCGGACGCCGACCGCCCAACGGCGGTTCAGGCGCTGTGGGTCGCGGGGGGAGCCGCGGGCCTGCTCACCCACTACTTCTTCGCGTTCGTGTGGGCCGCCTGCGTGGGATGGCTGCTGTGGACCGCGACGCCCTGGCGGAGACGCGTGGCACTGCTCACGGCGGCGACCGTCGGTCTGGTCGCGCCGTGGTTCGCGCAGGTCCCGGCCAGTCTCGCCCGCTGGCGCGTCACCGGCGACTGGCTCAACGGCGTGCTCATGTGGCCGAATGCCGCGTTGGAGCCGATCCGCCTGTCCGCGTCGCTGCTCGGCGCCAAGTCCGACCTGGGCGGCTGGCAGCAGGGCGACCTCGCGCTGATCGTGATCCTCGCGACGCTGGCGGTGCTCCTCGCGCGCGCCGGCTCGGCCAGGACCATGCTCGTGCGCCCGGTCATGCTCCTGTGGGCCTGCTGGATCGCGGCGGCCGTGGGGCCGCTGGCGTTCGACCTCGCGCGCCAGACCACGACCTCGACCATCGCGCGCTATTACCTCGCCGGCCTGCCCGCCGCGGCCCTTCTCGCCGCCATCGCG
>DASSMN010000093.1:0-2823 GCA_035688885.1 Gemmatimonadales bacterium | reverse complement strand
GGGGCGAACCGCTCGGACCGACGCCTTTGTGGTCGCCCGCTTCGAAGTGGCCGAGCTGCTCCGGCTCGAGCTCCACACCGGGCGGACCCACCAGATCCGGGTTCATCTCGAGCACATCGGCCACCCGATCGTGGGCGATCCGGTGTACGCTGGCGGCGGCAGCCGGCGCATCTCGGGCGTGGCCCGAAAGGCCGCCGAGGCCCTGGCACGGGCAACGCCGCGTCAGGCGCTGCATGCGGCGGCTCTGGCATTCCGCCATCCCGCGTCAGGCGAACCACTTGAATTCCGCTCCGAATGGCCGCCCGATCTGCGGCGAGCACTTCTTGCATTGGGTGGCGAAGACTTGGTTGCTCGCCCCGACCCCCTTGGCTATCTTCTTTTCTTCAATAGAGATGGCTGACTCCCCGACGCTCCACGCCGTCATTTTTCGCATCGGTGCGCTTATTTGCGCGGCCCCGGCAGGGATCGTGCGTGAGATCCTGCCGCGCCTGACGGCCACCCGGATTCCGGGCGTGCCCCAGGCCATCGAAGGGCTGGTCAACGTGCGGGGCACCCTGCTCACCGTGCTCGATGGCCACATCCTCCTCCAGCAGCAACGCCGGGAGGACGACGAGGGGGCCATCGTGGTCGTTGAAGTCAACGGCCGCCGGTACGGACTCGGGGTGGGGCAGGTGGTCGACTTCCTCGAGCTTCCCGCTCACATGGTCGCCCAACGGGCCGAGTTGCCTGGCATCGATCCGCGCCTGGTCAAGGCGGTCGGTGTGCGCGACGGCCAGCATTTCATCGTGCTCGACATCGACGCGCTGGTCGCGCCGATCATTTGAACGGCAGTCGCGGGCCGTGGGCCGGCGCTCGTCCGATGACGGCGCGGCGCCGAGCACACCCTTCGACCGACGCTTGATGACTTACGACCCGATCCGGAGGCCGTCCGTGAGCCACACAGTGCTCGTCTGCGATGACGCCATCTTCATGCGCACCATGATCAGCGACATCCTGGCGGAGGCCGGCTTCGAAGTCGTCGGCGAGGCGGAATCGGGCGCGCAGGCGGTGGAGAAGTACCGCTCGCTCAAGCCCGACCTCGTCACGATGGACATCGTGATGCCCGACATGGGGGGGATCGAGGCCGTCCGCGAGATCTGCAAGACGGATCCCGAGGCCAAGATCCTCATGTGCAGCGCCATGGGCCAGCAGGCCCTGGTGGTGGAGGCCATCCAGGCGGGCGCCAAGGATTTCGTGGTCAAGCCGTTCCAGCCCTCGCGCGTGCTCGAGGCGGTGCAGCGCGTCCTGGGCTGACGCGTGGATCTCTCGAAGTATGCCGCGCTGTTCCTGGCCGAGAGCCGGGAGCACCTGAGCAGCTGCAATCAGCTGCTGCTCAAGTGGGAGCGCGAGCCGGCGGTCACCGAGCCCGTGAGCGGCCTGTTCCGGTCGATTCATACGATCAAGGGCATGGGCGCCACGATGGGCTTTACCGGCGTGGCGGAGCTGGCGCACCGGCTGGAGAGCCTGCTCGACGCACTGCGCCACGGGCAGGTCGCCCCCGAGGCGGGCACCTTCGAGCTGCTGTTTCGCGCCGTGGACGCGCTTGGCGCGGCTGTCGAGACGGCGGCCGCCGGGCGCGAGGTGGCTCCCGATGGCGCGCTGGTCGCGGCGCTCGATCAGGCCACCTCCAAGGGCCGCGGCTCCGTACCCGCGGCCGAGGCCGCGGATGCGGCCGCGCCCCCCCGGCGCCGCGCCACCGATGCGCGAGGCCGCTCGGTGCAGGTCGTGATCCGAGCCGACGCGGTGATGCGGGGCGCGCGGGCCGTGCTCGCGGTGCGCCGGGCGGAGGCGCTCGGACTGGTGTCGGCGGTGCGGCCGCCCCTGGTGCAGCTCGAGCGCGAGGAATTCGACGGCAAGCTGGCCTTCCGGATCGAATCGCCGGCGGGTGACGAGGAGCTGGCAGCGGTTATCCGGACCGCCGGCGAGGTCGAGTCGGTGCGGTTCGAGGAGCCCACGGCCGACGGCACCGGGCTCAATCGTCAGCGCCAGATCCGGGTGGACCTCAATCGGCTGGACCGCCTGATGAAGCAGGTAGGTGAGCTGGTGGTGGCGAAGAACCGTCTCGGCGTGATGGCCGCGCACTCCGAGGATACCGCCCTGGTCGAGGTCGCGGATCGCATCTCGAGGCTGGTGTCGGGCATGCAGGCCGAGGTGATTGCCTCGCGCATGACGCCGGTGGGGGAGGTGTTCGAGCGGTTCCCCCGCCTGGTCCGCGACCTGGCCCGGGACCTGGGCAAGCGCATCCGGTTCGACCTGGAGGGCGAGGAGATCGAGCTCGACCGGTCCATCCTCGACGAGATCGGCGATCCGCTGCTTCACCTGATCCGGAACGCGGCCGATCATGGAATCGAACGACCCGAGGTCCGTGCCGCGGCGGGCAAGCCGGTCGAAGGCCGGATCCTGCTGGCCGCGGCGCGGGAACGGAACAGCGTGGTCCTGCGCGTGAGCGACGACGGGCGCGGGATCGACCGCGCCGCGATCCTGGCCAAGGCGCGGCGGGAGGACGCCGCGCCCGGCGCCGATGGGGAGGCGCTCTCCGACGACGCGCTGCTCCGCGTGATCGCCCGGCCCGGCTTCAGCACGGCCCAGGCGGTGAGCGGCGTCTCCGGCCGCGGGGTCGGCGTGGATGTCGCGATGACCCGGGTCCGCCAGCTGGGGGGCACGCTCGAGATCCGCTCGGACGTGGGGAAGGGCACCACCTTCCAGATCCGGGTACCGCTCACGCTGGCGATCGTGCGCGCCCTGCTGGCCGACGCCGGCGGCGAGCGCTACGCGGTGCCGCTG
>DASSMN010000268.1:0-2039 GCA_035688885.1 Gemmatimonadales bacterium | reverse complement strand
GGGGCGGGATCACCGTTGTGGATTCGCGTTCCTCCACGATGGCAGGGCCCTCGAAGGTCGCCCCCGGCGTCAGGGCGTAGCGGTCGTACACCGGGGTCTCCACGAAGCCGCCCGCCTCAGGGAAATAGGCGCGGCGGTGGCCTTTGAGGGCACCACCTGGGGCGGGTACCCGGGCACTCCCTGGCCTCCGGCCAGGGGCCCGCCCGCCCGCCCCCGCTGCTAAATTCGTTCGTGGTCTTTCACTTGCCCGATCTCCGCCTGCGGCAATCCTCATGTCGGGCGGGGGACCCGAGACGACGACACGCCAGTTGAGCGCTTCGATGGCCACTCCCGGAGCGGTACGCCCGTAGAGAGTCCGATACGCGGCCTCGAAGTTTTTCACCAGGGTGTCCAGGTGTTCGCGCCCCAGTCGGGCCAGCGGGACCGGCACTTCCACCTCGTGGCCCTGCCCCACGTAGCGCATCTCCGCCGAGCGCCTCACGCGGACGGCGTCGCCCGCGATGCCGGCCGCGGCGAGGATCGAGCGGCCCTCGGCCTCCATCTCGGCGTAGAGCCCGTTCACCCGCTCCCACGCCGCCTGGTCGAGCCTCTGGGGCGCTGTTCTGACGAAATCGAACGCGAGTGGCGCGGCCAGGAGGCCGAAAGCGGAGATGGCCCCGGCCCCGAAGGGAATCAGGACCCGCGGGACCTTGAGAATTTTTGCGACCTGACAGGCATGGACGGGTCCGGCCCCGCCGAAGGCGAACAGCGGGTAGGCGCGGAGATCCTTGCCGCGCTCGATGCCGTGGATGCGCGCGGCCGCCGCCATGTTCTCGTTCACGACGCGGTGGATCCCCCAGGCGGCGTCGAGCGGCGCCAGGTGCAGAGGATGAGCGACAAGGTCGGTGATCGCCCGCTGGGCCGCCGCAGGGTCGAGCCTCATCCGGCCGCCGAGGAAGAACTCGGGATCGAGATACCCCAGCAGCAGATCGGCGTCCGTCACCGTCGGTTCGCGCCCGCCGAGGGCGTAGCACGCGGGCCCGGGATCGGCCCCCGCGCTCTCCGGGCCGACTTTGAGGAGTCCCATGCGGTCCACCCGGGCGATGGACCCTCCGCCGGCCCCGATTTCGATCATCTCGATGACGGGCACGCGGATGGGCAGCCCGGATCCTTTCTTGAACCGGTCGGCCCGGGCGACCTCGAACTCGCGCGCCACCCGCGGCTCTCCGCCGTCGATGACGCACACCTTCGCGGTGGTCCCGCCCATGTCGAAGGAGAGCAGTCGCGGCTCGGCGGCCATTTTGGCAGTCAGCGCGGCGGCCAGGGCGCCGGCGGCCGGTCCCGATTCCACCAGGCGGATCGGCACGCGCTTGGCTGTCTCCGGCACGGCGATCCCCCCAGAGGAGAGCATCACGAAGAGCCGGCCGCCGATGCCGAGGTGCGAGAATTTCCGCTCGAGGTCCTCCAGGTATCTCGCCATGAGCGGCATCACGTACACGTTGGCCACGGTGGTGGACGCGCGCTCGTACTCGCGGATCTCGGGGACGATGTCGGAGGAGCAGGACACTGCCAGGCGGGTGGCGACCTCGGCCAGCAGGGCCGCCAGGCGCCGCTCGTGGACGGGATTTCGGTAGGCGTGGAGGAGGCAGACCGCCACAGCTTCCACCCCCTCGGCGAGGAGGTCCTGGATGACGAGGCGCGCCTGGGCCTCGTCCAGCGGCTTCTCGACGCTGCCGTCGGCTAGGAGCCGCTCGGCCACCTCCCGCCGCCAGCGCCGTGGGACCAGCGGCGCGGGAGGGTCGATGAAGAGGTCGTACATGTCGTAGCGCCCCTCGCGCCCGATTTCGAGGGCGTCCCTGAAGCCCGCGGTGGTGAGGAGCGCCATCCGGGCACCCTTCTTCTCGATGAGGGCGTTGGTGGCGAGCGTCGTGCCGTGGATGAGGGTGCCGACGGCCTGCGGCGGGACGTGGGTCTCCTCGAGGAGCTGCCCCACCCCCGCCTCGACGCCGTGGGCGGGATCCTTCGAGGTCGTCAGGACCTTGCCCACTCTCACGTTTCCC
>DASSMN010000347.1:0-3116 GCA_035688885.1 Gemmatimonadales bacterium | reverse complement strand
GCTTCATGCGGCCCCGCTCGTCGACTTCGAGCAGCTTGACCTGCACGATGTCTCCCTTCTTGACGACGTCCTCGGTCTTCTCGGTGCGGCCGTGCTGCAGCTCGCTGATGTGGAGCAGGCCTTCCACGCCCGGCAGGATCTCGACGAACGCGCCGAACGCGGTGGTGCTCTTGACCGGCCCCTCGTACGTGCGGCCCACCTCGGGCTCGGTGGTGATGGCCGCGACCATGGCCCGGGCCTTCTCGCCCGCCTCGCCGCCCACGGCCGAGATCGTCACCAGGCCGCTGTCGTCGATATTGATCTTGGCGCCGGTCGCGTCCTGGATGCCGCGGATGGTCTTGCCCTTGGGGCCGATGACGTCGCCGATCTTGTCGGGCTTGATCTGCATCGTGAAGATGCGTGGCGCGTACTTCGACAGCTCGGTGCGCGGTGCGGGCAGCGCCTTGGCCATCTCCTTCAGAATGAAGAGGCGGCCCTTCCTGGCCTTCTCGAGCGCCTGCTCCATGATCTTGAGGTCGAGGCCCTCGATCTTGATGTCCATCTGAATCGAGGTGATGCCCTTCTCGGTGCCGGCCACCTTGAAGTCCATGTCGCCGAGGTGGTCCTCGGAGCCCAGGATGTCGGTGAGCACCGCGACCTTGTCGCCTTCCTTGATGAGGCCCATCGCCACGCCGGCGCAGGGCGCCTGCATCGGCACACCGGCATCCATGAGCGCGAGCGACCCGCCGCACACGGTGGCCATCGAGCTCGACCCGTTGGACTCGAGGATCTCACTCACGACGCGAAGCGTGTAGGGGAAGTCCTCGTAGTGCGGCAGCAAGGGCTGGAGCGCGCGCTCGGCCAGCGCGCCGTGGCCGATCTCGCGGCGGCTGGTGCCGCGGATCATCTTGACCTCGCCGGTGGAGAACGGCGGGAAATTGTAGTGCAGCATGAACGACTTGGTGGTCTCGCCGGCCACGTCGATGCTGTCGATCCGCTGCTCGTCATCGGCCGTGCCCAGCGTCACCGAGACCAGCGCCTGGGTCTCGCCCCGCTGGAACAGCGCCGAGCCGTGGGTGCGGGGTAGCACGCCGGTCTCGATCGAGATGGGCCGGATGGTGTCGAGGTCGCGGCCATCCACCCGCTCGCCCTTCTCGAGCACCTGCTTCCGCATCACCCGGTACTCGATATCCTCGAGCTCGCTCGCGATGTCGCGGCCCTTCTCAGGGAACTGCTCGGCGAGGGTGGTGACGGTCTGCTCGCGGACCTGCCGGGCGGCCTCGGCCCGGCCGGCCTTGTCCTTGGCGTTGATGGCCTGCGCCATCTGCGTCTCGGCGAGCTCGCGGACCCTCCCCTGCAGGACCGGGTCGGCCGCGGCCTTGGTCCACTGGAGCTTCGGCTTGGCGCTCTTGTCGATGAGCTGCCTCTCGAGCCCGATGACGTCGCGGATGCCCTTCTGCGCCACCTTGAGCGCCTCCAGCATCTCGGCCTCGGACACTTCGAGCGAGCCGCCCTCGACCATCATGATCGAGTCGGCCGAGCCGCTCACGACCAGGTCGATGGTAGAGAACTCGAGCTGCTGGAACGTCGGATTCAGGATCCAATTCCCTTCCACCCGGCCCACCCGCACCGCGGCCAGCGGCCCGTTCCACGGCACCGACGACAGGCTCAGCGCGGTCGACGCGGCCACGACGCCGAGGGTGTCAGCATCGTTCTCCTGGTCGGCCGAGAGCACCGTCACGAACACCTGCACTTCGTTCTTGAACCCCTCGGGGAACAGCGGCCGGATCGAGCGGTCGATGATCCGCCCGGCCAGGATCTCGTCGTCGGACGGCCGCCCCTCGCGCTTGAGGAAGCCGCCCGGGATCTTGCCGGCGGCGTAGGTCTTCTCGCGGTATTCGACGGTGAGGGGGAAGAACGGGAGGGTGGAAACGTTGGGCGATACGGTGACGGCGGCCAGTACCATCGTGTCGCCGAAGCGGATCACGGCGGAACCCGCGGCCTGCTTGGCCAGCCGACCGGTTTCCAGCGTGAGTGGACGTCCGGCGAACTGGGTCTCGATCCGTTGCACGGTCACTACCTTCTCTCTCTCTGATCTCGGGTTTCTTTGCTGCGTGAATGACACACCAAAGCCGAGAGGGCGTCCCGATGTCGGATCAGGACGCCCCCTGCGGCGCAACGGAATTAATGCCGGAGTCCGAGCTGCTCGATGAGCGACCGGTAGGTCTCGAGGTCGCTGCGCTTGAGATAGGTGAGCAGCCGGCGGCGGGTGCCGACCATCTTGAGCAGGCCGCGGCGCCCGTGATGATCCTTCGGGTGGGTGCGGAAGTGCTCGGTGAGGGAGTTGATCCGCTCGGTGAGCAGCGCCACCTGCACCTTGGTGGACCCGGTGTCGCTCGGGTGCGCCTGGTGCTTGGCCGTCACCGCCTGCTTGTCGAAGCTCATGCTGCCCTGATCCTCGGTCGTTGGCGTTGTAATCCGTTGCAGCACGGTAGAATAACGGAGGTTGGGCGGTAGTACAAGGGCGTCGGTTGGGAAATGATGTGTCACCCCTGAGCGAAGCAAAGGGGGCATGCGTTGGCGCATGCCCCCTTTGCTTCGCTCAGGGGTGACTTCCGGGGGCTAAGAACTCCCGAACAACCGCCGAAGGTCGTTGGAGAACGCCAGCCCCATCAGCAGTACGATCAGCACCAGCCCGACCATCGTGAGCCGCTCCCGCAGCTTGAGCGGAAGCGGGCGGCGCACCACCGCCTCGGCCAGGAGGAACAGGAACTGGCCCCCGTCCAGCACAGGAACCGGAAGCAGGTTCAGCACGGCGAGGTTGATCGAGATCAGCGCCATGAAGCTGAGGAATGAGTCGAGGCCCATTCTGGCGCTCTCTCCCGCCAGTTGACCAATCATGATCGGGCCGCCCACCTCACGCTTGGAGATCCGGCCGCTGAACAGGCCACGAACGGTGCGGACGATCTGGGTCGAGGCCGCGATCGTGAGCCGCCATCCCTCGCCCATCGCCTGCACCAGGGTGAGCGGCTCGGAGCGGAAATCGCCCGCCACCGCCACGCCAATCCGCCCAATGGCCTGTCGCTTGCCGTCGGGGCCGACGATCGAGTCCACATACGGGGTGATCTCGAAATCTC
>DASSMN010000142.1:0-2855 GCA_035688885.1 Gemmatimonadales bacterium | reverse complement strand
CGCGATGTTCGACCAGACCGAGCTGGTGTGGCGGTACCTGAGCGGGCTGGACGCCACGGCGCGGCAGGAATTCGCGCTGACCGGCCAGGTGGTGGCCTACTGGCAGGGCCGCTGGCGTGACGAGCTCAAGCCGGACGAGATGTCGCTGGCCGACGGCGTCGACCGTATCCAGCGGGACATCGTGGCAGTCTCCGACAGCGTCTTCCGCCTGGCCGACGCGGGCCATCGGGAGGAGGGCTACCGGCTGGCCCAGCGCGAGCTGCGCGGCCGGCTGCAGCCGGCGCTCACCCAGATGAACCGGGAGATCTACCGGCGCGCGCGGGAGTCCAGCGTGAAGGGCGCCTATGCGCGGCTCGAGGAGATCCTGGCGGTGGAGAACCGGATCCTGATCGCCATCATCGTGCTGGCCATGGCCGTAGGATTGGGGGCGAGCTGGGTCATCTCGCGGAGCCTGGCCCGACCGGTGGCCGAGCTGACCGGCGCGATGGCCGTGGTCGGCGGCGGCGATCTGGACCACCCGATCCAGGCCACCTCGCGCGACGAGATCGGCGATCTGGCCCGCGCGCTCGCCCGGATGACGGCCCAGCTCCGCGAGTCGCGCCAGCAGCTGGTGCAGGCGGAGAAGCTGGCCTCGATCGGCGAGATGTCGGCCGCGGTGGCGCACGGGCTGCGGAACCCGCTCGCGAGCCTGCGCGCCGCTGCGCAGCTGGTGCGCCGCCATCCGGCGTCGCCGTCGGCCACCGAGCACCTCGACGCCATCATCGACGAGGTGGACCGGCTCGATCGCCGCATCAGCCACCTGCTCAGCTTCAGCCGGCCGGCGCCGTTCCATCCGGTGAGCGAGAGCGTGCCGCGGATCATCGAGGAACTGCTGCCCGCCGTGGCGCAGCCGATCCGGGAGCAGCGCGTGGAGCTGGAGATGGCCGTCCCGAGCGGGCTGCCGCCGGTCCGGGTCGACCCCGTGCAGCTCGAGCAGGTGTTCCTGGAGATCGTCTCCAACGCGCTCGACGCGATGCCCTCAGGCGGCCGGCTTCGCATAGGGGCGTTCGTCAGCGACGGCGCGAGCCCCGCCGACGTGGTCGTGGAGGTGGCCGACACCGGCGGGGGGATCCCCGCGCACGTGCTGCCCTCGGTGTGCGAGCCGTTCTTCACCACCCGCCAGGAGGGCACCGGACTGGGCCTCGCGATCGCCAAGCGCTACGTGGAGCAGAACGGCGGCCGCCTCGAGATCGCGTCTCGGCCCGGCGTGGGCACCACGGTCCGAGTGCGCCTCCCGATGGAGCGCGCCGCGTGAGCCGCTCGACCGTCCTGATCGTGGACGACGAGCGGACCCTGGCCCGCGCAGTCAAGGCGTTCCTGACCGAGTCCGGCTACGAGGCGGAGACGGCAGGTGACGCGGAGCAGGCGCTCCGGCTGCTCGAGACCGTGCGGCCCGACGTGGTGTTCACCGACGTGCGGCTCCCCGGCATGAACGGCATCGACCTGCTCCGGAAGATCCGGGAATTCGACGCCGCCATTCCGGTCATCATCATGACGGCCCACGGCACCATCGAGGGCGCGGTCGAGGCCGTGAAGCTGGGCGCCTTCGACTACCTGAAGAAGCCGGTGGACCTCGAAGAGCTCCGCCTGCTGGCCGATCGGGCCCGCGAGACCTCCCAGCTCAAGCAGGAGCTGAGCTACTACCGCCGCCGCGACGCCGGCCGCGACGCCAGCCTGGCCGGGGTCATCGGCGACTCGCCCGCCATCCGGGCCGTCATGGACCAGGCGCGGCAGATCGCCGCCCTCGATGAAACCCCGCCGGTGCTCATCACGGGCGAGACCGGCACGGGCAAGGGGCTGGTGGCCCGCACCATTCACGGCGCGAGCCCCCGGGCCTCCCGCCCATTCATCGAGGTCAACTGCACCGCGATTCCCGCCACGCTGATGGAGGCGGAGCTGTTCGGTCACGAGCGTGGAGCGTTCACCGACGCGAAGGAATCGCGAATGGGGCTGTTCGAGGCGGCCGATGGCGGCTTCCTCTTTCTGGACGAAGTCGGCGACGTGGAGCTGTCCCTGCAGGGGAAGCTGCTCAAGGCGGTCGAGGAGCGGACGGTGCGCCGGGTCGGCGGCATCCGGGACCGCCAGATCGACGTGCGCATCCTGGCGGCCACCAACCGGGACCTCGAGCGCGATGCGCAGCGGGACCGGTTCCGGCGCGATCTCTACTTCCGCCTGGCGGTCATCATCCTGCACCTGCCGCCGCTCCGGGAGCGGGGCGGCGACGTGCTGCTCCTGGCCCAGCACTACCTCTCCCGGTTCAACGCGAAATACGGCAAGCAGGTACGCCAGCTGGATTCGCGGGCGCGCGACCTGCTGCTCGCCTATCCCTGGCCCGGGAACGTGCGCGAGCTGAGCCATGTCATCGAGCGCGCGGTGCTGTGGAGCCGCGGACCGACGCTTGACCCCGAGCACCTCTCGCTCACCACGCCGGCGGCCGCGCCGGACACCGCGGAGCGTCCCGCCGAGGCAGCGCCGCTGTCGGCACCGGCGAACCCGACCACCCTGCCGCCCCCCGGCATGGACCTCGAGCGTTGGGAGCGCGCGATGATCGAGCAGGCACTCCGGGAATCCGACGGTAACCAGACCCGCGCCGCCCAACGTCTCGGCATCAGCCGTGACACCCTGCGATACCGATTGAAGAAGTACGGGATCTCCGACCGAGCTGGGTGAGATCACCCACCTGGGCCAGATGCCCCAGTGTCGACTCTGCCCGCCATGGAGCGCCACCAAACGCGTAAGTCATTGTCGAAGAGCGACGTGTGCCGCTCGGAGGCGCACATGAAGATTTCGGCACGGCCTCTGCATTTGAGCGGGCG
>DASSMN010000624.1:0-11439 GCA_035688885.1 Gemmatimonadales bacterium | reverse complement strand
GAGCGGCCAAGCCCGAAATCCCCCTCGGATGGGCTTCGGAATCCACCCTGCAACTGAGCGGAATTTCACCGCCGGCCCTCGCACGATACCGCTGTGCGCCGGCATTGCCGCGGCCGCGAATGCCGCGATCCCGGAGCGGCGAGGAGCCGAGCCGCGAGGCTCCAGCCCACGGTTCAAGCGGCCTAGCGTCGCTCCGTTCCGTCGCCAGCGGCACCCGCCCAGCTCCCCCCCAGCGCCCGATACAGCTCCACCGCCGCCGAGAGCTGCCGGAGCTGCGCCTGGCTCAGCGCCAGCTCCGCGTCGAACAGGCTCCGCTGTGCTTCCAGCACCTCGAGGTAGTTGGAGATGCCGGTCTGATACCGGAGCTCGGCCAGCCGAAGCGCCTGGCGGAGCGCCTGCGCCTGGGTCTGCTGCGCCGCGACCTGGTCGCGCGCCGTGCGCACGCCTACCAGCGCGTCGCTCGCTTCTCTGAGCGCCACCAGCACGCTCTGCTCGTACTGGTTCCGCGCCTGCTCGGCGCGCGCCTCTGCCACCCGTTTCTCGCTCGACAGCCGGCCGCCGGTGAACAGCGGTACCGACACCCCGGCCAGTGCCTGATAGATCTCGGTGTTCGACTTGAACAGATCGCCGGCGCGCGTCGCCTGGGTGCCGTAGGAGCCGGTGATGGAAATGGTGGGCAGACGCGACGCCTGTGCGACGCCGATGCGCGCGGTGGCGGCGGCGTAGGCGCGCTCGGCCGCGAGGACGTCGGGCCGGCGGGTGAGCAGCGTGGCCGGCAATGAATCGGGAACCTGGAGCGCACCGACCGCCTGGAGCAGGCTTCCGCCTCGCGCGACGGTGGTGGGCGTCTGGCCCAGCAGCAGGTTCAGTTGATGCTCCTGCTGGGCGCGGAGGCGTTCGGTCTGCGCCAGGCTCGCGGCCGGCACGGCCACCTGGGCCTCGAACTGCCGCACGTCCAGCTCCGAGGTCAGGCCCTGCGCGAACCGCTGTCGCGCGAGCGCCAGCGTCGCCTGGCGGGAGGCCAGCGTGCGCTCGGCGATGGCTCGCTCCTGGTCCAGCTCGAGCAGCGAGAGGTAGCCGCTGGCCACGTCGCTCACGAGCGACAGCACCACCGCGCGCTCCGACGCTTCCTGCGACGCGAGATCGGCGCGCGCCGCCTCGATGCCGCGCCGGGTCCGGCCCCAGAAATCGAGCTCCCAGGCAACGTCGCCGGTGAGCCGGTAGGCGTCGTACGAGGTGGGCGGAAACGAGCCGATCGCCACCTGGTTGGTGCTCACGCTGCCGTTGGCGCTGAGCTCGGGGAACAGCGGCGACCGGGCCACGCCCACCTCCGCGCGGAACTCCTGGATGCGGCCTACCGCCGTGCGCAGGTCGCGGTTCTGCTCCAGGGCGGTGCGCACCAGCCCGACCAGGGTCGAGTCGCGGAACAGGTCGAGCCATGCGAGCGCCGCGGCCGAGTCGGGGCGGAGCGTCCGCTCGGGCGCCGGCCGCGCCGCGCCGGCGGCCACGCTGTCGCGCGAGCGCGCCGTGGCCAGCGAGTCGAAGAACGAGGCTACGCTGTCGTTCGAGCGCGCGGCGCCCACCCGGGTCGCCGGCGGTATGGGCTGCTCGGGGTGATAGCTCGGCCCGGCGGCGCACCCCGCCGCGAGCGCGGCGAGGGCCAGCACCGATGCGGTGCGGATCATCGCGCCTCCGGCGAAGCCGGCGAGGGCAGCGGCTCGGCGGCCCCCACATGATGCCGCGGTCGGACCGCGAATCCCGCGATGATCCGGAAGAACAGCGGTATGAAGAAGATGCCGATCGAAGTGGCGAACAGCATGCCGGCGAACACGCCGGTGCCGAGCGAGTGCCGGCTCCCCGCGCCCGCGCCGTGGGCAACGACCAGCGGCGACACGCCCAGAATGAAGGCCAGCGAGGTCATGAGGATGGGGCGGAACCGCTCCCGCGCCGCCTCGACCGCGGCCTCGCGCAGATCGTGCCCCTGCTGCCGGATCTCGTTGGCGAATTCCACGATCAGGATCGCGTTCTTGGCCGCGAGCCCCACCACCGTGATGAGCCCCACCTGGAAGTAGATGTCGCTCGGCGTGCCCCGGATCCAGATGCCGAGCAGGGCGCCGAGCGCCCCGAACGGCACGCCCAGCAGCACGGCGAACGGAATGGACCAGCTCTCATACTGTGCCGCCAGCACCAGGAACACGATCACCAGGCCCAGCGCGAACACCAAACCGGCCTGCCCGCTCGCGGCCCGCTCCTGGAAGGACTGGCCCGAGTACCCGATGCTCACGCCCTGGGGCTCGAACTGGGTCGCGACCAGGCTGTCGATCTCGTGCATGACCTCGCCGCTGCTTCGACCGGTCTTGGGCGTACCGGTAAAAAAGGCGCTCCCGAAGCCGTTGAAGCGGAGCAGCTGGGTGGGTCCGCTCCGGAACTCGGTGCGGACCAGCGAGGACACCGGGATCATCTCGTTGTCGCGCCCGCGCACGTAGAGCCGCGCCATGTCCTCCGGAGTCCGCCTGAACTGCTGCTGCGCTTCGGCCTGCACCCGGTAGGTCTTCCCGTAGAGGTTGAAATCGTTGATGTAGAGCGTGCTGAGGAACGTCTGCAAGGTGCTGAACAGATCGGTGAGGCTCACCCCGCGCGACTTGGCCGCCGCCCGGTCCACGTCCAGATACACCTGGGGCACGTTGGCCCGGAACGTGGTGGTCATCTGCTGCACGGCGGGCAGCTTGCTCACCGCGGCCTGGAAGGCCTGCACCTGGAGCGAGAAGTCCCGCACGTCCTTGCCGGAGCGGTTCTGGAGATTGGCCTCCACGCCGGCGGTGGCGCCGAGGCCCGGAATTTCCGGCAGGTTGAACGCGAACCCCACCGCGTCCTTCATCCCGAACAGCTTGCCATTGATGCGCTTGGTGATGGCGTCGATGCTCTGGTCCGACGAGCCGCGCTCGTCCCACGGCTTGAGCAGGATGAAGATCGTGGCGCTGTTGGTCTGGTTGGTCCGGGTCAGCACGTCGAGGCCGGCGAACGCCACCACGTTCACCACCGAGGGCTCCTCGTGCAGGAACCCTTCGACCCGCCGGATGACCGCCTGGGTGCGCTGCAGCGACGCCGCGTCGGGCAGCTGCATCGCGATGGCGAAGTAGCCCTTGTCCTCGGTCGGGATGAAGCCGGTGGGCACCCGCTTCCACAGGAGGACGGCGCCGGCCACCATGAGGACGAACGCGGCGATCCAGAGCCGCGGCCGGCCGAGCACCCGGCCGACGCCGTGCGCGTAGCGGTCGGTCACCCGGGAGAACCAGCGGTTGAACGCGCCGAAGAAGCCGGTGGTGTGGCCTTCGTTGGACTCCTTGAGCATGATGGCGCAGAGGGCCGGCGTCAGCGTCAGCGCCACCATGCCCGACAGCACCACCGAGATCACCAGCGTCACCGCGAACTGGCGGAACATCTCGCCCGTGACCCCGCCGAGGAACGCCACCGGCACGAACACGGCGCACAGCACGAGCACAATCGCCACCAGCGCGCCGGCCACCTGCCGGATGGCCCGGTCGGCCGCCTCCGTCGCCGGAATGCCCTCGTTGGCCATGAGGCGCTCGGTGTTCTCGATCACCACGATGGCGTCGTCCACCACGATGCCGATCGCGAGCACCAGCGCGAACAGAGTGAGCACGTTGATAGTGAACCCGAGCACCAGAAGTCCCAGGAACGTCCCCACCACGCTCACCGGAACGGCCAGCATCGGAATGAGGGTCGCGCGCCAGCTCTGGAGGAACAGGAACACCACCAGGGTAACCAGCGCCATCGCCTCGAGCAGCGTGGTCACCACCTCTTCGATGGAGGCAGTCACGAACGGCGTCGTGTCGAACGGGATCTTCCAGTGGACGCCCGGCGGAAGATTGCGGCCCAGCTCGGTCATGCGCTTGACCACGGCCTCCTTGGCCGCCAGCGCGTTGGCGCCGGGACGGAGGTAGAGCAGCATTGGCGCCACGGCCTTGCCGTTAAGCCGGCCGGCCAGATCGTAGTTGCGGGAGCCCAGGACGACCTTGCCGATATCCCGCACCCGGACGATGCTGCCGTCGGCCTTGGCCCGGATCACGATGTCGGCGAACTGCTCCGGAGTCTTGAGTCGGCCCAACGTGGTGACGGGTAGCGTGAGCTCGGTGCCGGGCGGCGCCGGCTCACGGCCCAGCCGGCCGGCGGGACTGGTGACGTTCTGCTCCCGCACCGCCGCCGCCACGTCGCTGGTGGTGATGCCGAGCTGCGCCATGCGGTCGGGATCGAGCTGGATCAGCATCGAGAACTCGAGGCCGCCGAAGGTCAGCGCGTTGCCGATGCCCGGCGTGCGCTTGATCTCGTCCTCGATGTTCAGCTTCATGTAGTTGGTCAGATACGCCGCGTCGTACCGCGGGTCGTCCGACGTGAGCGCCACCACGCCCAGGATGTCGGTGTTCGCCTTGAGGATGGTGATCCCGTTCTGGCGCACGGCGTCGGGCAGCTGGGGCTCGGCGAGCTTGACCGCGTTCTGCACGTCCACCGCGGCCAGGTCCTGACTGCGGTTCACGTCGAAGTAGATTTGCAGGCTCATGGTCCCGTCGCTGGCATTGGCCGACGAGTAGTACAGCAGGCCCTGGAGCCCGGAGAGCTGCGCCTCGATGGGCGCCGCCACGGCCTCCGCCACGTCTTCGGCGGTGGCGCCGGGGAAGGTGGCCTGTACCTGGACCGCGGGGGGAGTGATCTGCGGGTAGCGCGAGATCGGCAGCAGCCGAATGGCGAACACGCCGAGCAGGGTGACGATGACGCTGATGACGATGGCCAGGACGGGCCGCCGGATGAAGAAGTACCGGGGCCCGTCCGAGGGTACGGGATGAACTGCGCTCACCGCGAGGCTCCCAGCTTCGACGTGGACTCGGGCGCGGCCACGGCGCTGTCGGCCAGGGCCACGGCGCGCACCGGGCGGCCCGGCGCGGCCTTCTGGGTGCCGTCGACGATGACGCGCTCGCCCGGTGCCAGGCCCTTGTTGATGATCCAGAGATTGCCGCTCCACGGGCCCGGCTCGACGTCCCGCGCGGCCACCGTGTCGCCCTTGCCCACCACATAGACGAACTGCCGCCCCAGCGCCTGCTGCACCGCCCGCTGCGGCACCGCCAGCGCACTGTCGCGGGTAAAGCCCTGGAGCTTGACCTGCACGAATTGCCCGGGCACCAGCAGGCGATCGGGGTTCTGGAACGTCGCCCGGAACTCCTGGGTGCCGGTCACCGCGTCCAGGGAAGGCGCCACGAAGTCGAGCCGCCCGGTGCGCGGCAGCTTGGTGCCGTCCGGCAGCGTGACCTGGACCGAGAGGTTGCTCCCCGGCTGGATCAGCTTGCGCGAGTCGGGATCCTGGTGCCACTCGAGCAGCTGCTGCGCCGAAGGGCGGAAGCTCACGTACACCGGGTCCAGCACGTCGATCGTGGTGAGCAGGTCGGACGGGCCGGTGACCCGGGCGCCGACCTCGAAGTTGGTCCGCCCGACCCGGCCGCCGATCTCCGCCCGCACGACCGCGTCATCCAGATTCTTCTTGGCCGCAGCCAGGTCGCCCTCGGCTTCCTCCAGATCGGCGCGCGCATTGTCCACGTCCTGCTGGGCGACGGCCTTCTGCTCGAGCAGCGGCTCATATCGCGCCAGCGTGCGCTTGGCGTTCTGATATCGCGCCGATGCGCTCCGATACGCCGCCTCGGGCCGCACCGGGTCGATGCGATACAGCACCTGTCCCGGCTTCACGATGGAGCCTTCCGTGAAGGGACGGGCCTCGATCACACCATCGATGCGGGCCCGCACTTCCACCCGGCGGTACGGCTGGACCTCGCCGGTGAAGTCGTAGGCGGTCGGCACCCGCCTGGGCTCGACCTGTACTACCGCGACTTCCGGCGGCGGCGGCGGCGCGCCCTGGGGCGTGTCCTTCTTGCACGCGGCGGTCACGATGGCGGCGGCCAGGGCCGCGAGCGTTGTTCCCTGCCTCACCGGAGGTCTCCTTGTGTGCTGGCTCGAGGGACGTCCACGAGCACGAATCGTTCGACCATTTCCCGTACCGCCGTCCACATCGCTTCCCGCTCCGGCATCCGCGGATCGAAGGTCCGGAATGCCGACACTTTCTCAGCTGTCCCCACCAGGGCGTAGCTGATGGCGCGAGCGGCGACGTCCACGTCCATGCGGCGGAATTCGCCATCCCGCATGCCCGACTCCAGAATGTGCCCGAAGATCCGTCGCCACCGCTCGCTCAGCTGCTCGCACAGGAGCCGGCCCGACTCGGGAAATTCGGCGCTCTCCACCTTCACTACCCGCATGAGCTCGAGAAAACCGGGCTCCCACGCGCGATCCCACAGGCGGCGCAGCAACTGCGGTAGCAGCCCGCGCATGGGGCCCCGGTGGCTCGCCAAGCTGGCCTCTTCCGCCTCGACATACGGCATCAACCGCTCGGCGATCACCTGCTCGAACAGGTTGGCCTTGGAGCCGAAGTAGTGCGACACGGTTCCAGGCGAGACACCGGCCTGTTCGGCCACGTCGGCCAATGTGGCCCGCCGGTAGCCCTTCCGGCCGAACGCGAGCACCGCCGCGTCGAGAATCTCCGCGGGCCGGGTATCGGGCCGCCGCTGCCAGCGCGGGCGATCACCGTCTATGACGTTTGCCATCAACTACTTGTTGGCTCCATCCAGGCTGGGCAGTTGGGGAGGGTTCCGGACGCTGCCCTGGCGTCGTCCACTATTTGAGCGGCGAAATAATAGGCTTCCCAGGCCCGCCCGCAAGCCACGAGCGACACGGCCCGCGTGACGGACTCGC
Source organism: Gemmatimonadales bacterium (assembly GCA_035688885.1). GTDB lineage: Bacteria > Gemmatimonadota > Gemmatimonadetes > Gemmatimonadales > GWC2-71-9 > CAVVWJ01. The sequence goes on along the minus strand of DASSMN010000624.1, from coordinate 4,629 downwards.
GCGAGCGGCCAAATAAGGGGTCGGTACGGCCGTCAACACATGACCGGTATCACAGCCCCGCCCGGTTCCGGCCCCTATGCTGCCACCGGAGGTTAGGGGCGGCGACTGGCCGCGATGAGCAAGGGCTTCGAAGGAGGTTGGGAAACGATGGGCATTCACATTCGCCAGACCCGAATGATCGCAGTGGTCGGCGTTCTCGCTTTGGGTGGCGCCTCGGTGGTCGCGGCTCAGGATACGAGCGCCGCGAGCCGACGCGACACTTCGGGCTATCAGCAGTCAGGCAATCAGACGGACACGATGCAGGCCGGTGCCGCACGGTCCGGTATGTCGGATACCTCGCAGTACAAGTCCAACGGCGCCTCCGCTGATACGGCCCTCAAGGCCAAGCCGGGGGTGCAGACCGGTCCCGCCACCGGCGACAGCAGCCGGATGCACGGCCAGGATACCTCGTCCTACAAGTCGTCCGGCAGTCAGGACACCTCGTCGTACAAGTCCTCGGGCAACCAGGCGGATACGAGCGGCCGGGTGAACAAGACCACCCGCTCGGGCTATAAGTACCATGGTCCGGGCAGCGACACCGCGCTCGATGCGAAGGCCGGCACCCAGACCGGCCCCGCCGCCGGCGATACGGGTCGCATGCATCGTCGCCGCCACCACATGCGGATGAGCGCGATGGACACGGTCGTCTGCAAGGACGGCTCCAACTCGGCCAACAGTAAGAGTGGCGCCTGCAGCGCGCACGGCGGCGTCGACACCGCGGCCACGTGGGCGGCTATGAAGGCCCGCGGTGGCTGGCGCGGCAGGCCGGGCGCCGCGAGCGACACCGGCATGAGCAAGTCCAGAACCTCGACCGACACCAGCATGGGCAAGTCCAGCACCTCGAAAGACAGCAGCTCGTCCAGCACCAGCCGCTCCTCGCCCTGACGGCGCGCGACGCGGCAAGCTGCGACGGCCACCCTGAGCACTCGGCAGGGTGGCCGTCGTGTTTCGGGGAGGCCTCGCGCCCTCCCCCTCTCCGCATCGCGCCAGCATATTGGTCGCATGTCGAGCCCCGACTTCCCCAATCTCACCGTTCTCGACCATCCACTCATTCAGCACAAGCTCTCGATCCTGCGGGATCGGGAGACCAGCACGCGCGACTTCAAGCAGCTGGTGGGCGAGATCGCCACGCTGATGGCGTACGAGGCCACCAAGGATCTCGCCACCGAGCCGGTCGAGATCGACACGCCGCTCGAGCGCATGACCGGGCGCCAGGTGGCGGGGAAGAAGCTGACGCTGGTGCCGATACTGCGGGCCGGACTGGGCATGGTGGACGGCATCGCGCAGCTGATCCCGTCGGCCCGGGTGGGACACATCGGACTGTACCGCGATCACGACACGCTCAAGCCGGTGGACTACTACTTCAAGATCCCGGCCGCCGAGGTCGAGCGGGATTTCTACCTGCTCGATCCGATGCTCGCCACCGGCGGCTCGGCCGTGGCCGCGGTGTCGGCGCTCAAGGATGCCGGCGCGCGGCGGATCCGGTTTCTCTCGATCGTGGCCGCCCCGGAAGGCGTAGGCCGCCTGCTGGCGACCCATCCCGACGTGCCGGTGTTCACCGCCGCGCTCGACCGCGAGCTCAACGAGCACGGTTACATTCTGCCGGGCCTGGGAGACGCCGGCGATCGGCTGTTCGGGACCCGGCACCTCTGAGCACTCACCCTCGATTGCGGATCGACACGTGAGCGGTATCCGTCTGACCTTCTGGGGCGCGGCGGGGCAGGTCACCGGCTCGATGCACTTGCTCGAGGCGGCGGGTGGCCGGTTCCTGCTCGACGCGGGCCTGTTCCAGGGCCACCGGGCGCAGAGCCACGACCTGAACGCCCGGCTGCCGTTCGATCCCCGGCGCGTGGACGGGATCGTCCTCACCCACGCCCACATCGACCACTCGGGCCGGCTCCCCCTGCTGGTGCGTCACGGCTTTCACGGCCCGGTCTACGCCACGCCCGCCACCCGCGACCTGTGCGCCGTGATGCTCCCCGACGCGGCGCACATTCAGGAGAAGGATTACGAATACCTGGTGCGCCGGAACAAAGCCGGCGCGGAGAGCGAGCCGCTCTACAACCTGGCGGATGCGATCGCGGTCCAGGATCTGCTGATCGGGGTGCCCTACCGGCGCATCACCCACCTGCGGAAGCACCTGGCGCTCGAGTTCGTCGAGGCCGGCCACATCCTCGGCAGCGCCTCCGCGGACATCCGGATCACCGAGGGGGGCAACCACCGGCTGGTCTACTCCGGCGACATCGGCCCCTCCGGGCTGCCCATCGTGCGCGACCCCGAGCCGCCCTCCGGTCCGATCGATACCTTGATCGTCGAATCCACCTACGCCGACCGGGACCACGAGTCGGTGGCCAACGCGGAGGAGCGCCTGGGCGAGGCGGTCCGGCGCACCGCGGCGCGCGGGGGCAAGGTGCTGATCCCGGCGTTCGCCCTGGGCCGCATCCAGGAGATCGTCTACAGTCTGCACCAGCTCCACCGGGCCCGCCGCATTCCCGACATCCCGATCTACATCGACAGCCCCCTGGGGGTGGACACCACCACCGTGTTCCGACTGCATCCGGAGGTGTTCGATCACCGGGAGACGCTGATCGCAAGCAAGATCCCGCTGTTCGACTTCTCCCTGGTCCACTACGTCCGCGACGTGGCCGAGTCCAAGGCGCTCAATCAGCTTACCGGGCCGGCCGTCATCGTGGCCGCGAGCGGCATGGCGGAGTCGGGCCGCATCCTCCACCATCTCGCCAGCGGGATCGGCGACCATCGCAACCTGGTTCTCTTCGTCGGCTTCCAGGCGGAGCACACGCTGGGGCGGCGGATCCAGAACGGCGACGAGGTGATCCGCATCTTGGGCCAGGAATACCCCCGGCGCGCCGAAGTCGAGACCATCGGCGGCTACTCGGCCCATGCCGATCGCAACGAGCTCAGGGCCTGGATCCGCCGCCTGGGTGGTCCCATCCGGCGCGCGTTCGTGGTGCATGGGGAGGCGCCGGCGCTCGGCGCCATGGCCACCATTCTCCGCGAAGAAGGCGTGCGCGACGTGGTCCTGCCCAAGCACGGCGAAGGGTTCGACCTCTAACCGCACGCCGCCCGCCCGTGCGCCTCATGCTTCGTCCCGTGTGGCAGGCGGTCGGCCTCCTGCTGCTCGCCGCCGCGATCGTCTACACGGTGTCGCTGATCATGGTGATGGTGGTGAGCCAGCAGGACGAGCGCCAGTCGGCGGACGCGATCGTCGTGCTGGGCGCGGCGCAATACAACGGCCGGCCCTCGCCCGTCCTCCGGGCCCGCCTCGACCACGCGCTGGGCCTCTACCGTGATGGGCTGGCGCCGCTCGTGCTGGTCACCGGCGGTGTCGGCCGGGGCGACACCACCAGCGAGGCGACCGTCGGACGCCGCTATCTGATGTATCGCGGCGTGCCCGCGGACGCCGTGGTGGCGCAGAGCGAGGGGCGCACCACCATGGCCTCCATGACCGCCGTGAAGGGCTGGCTGCGCGGCCGCGGGCTCCGCCGCGTCATCCTGGTGAGCGACCCGTTTCACATGTTCCGCCTGCGGCTCGAGGCCCGCCGCACGGCGATCGAAGCCTACACCTCTCCCACCGAAAGCAGTCCCATTTCCGAGAACCCCGTCCTGGAGCTCCGCTACCTGCTCGCCGAGGGATACAAGGTCCCGGTGGCCTGGATCCGGAGCTGGTGACCCCCTCATGACCCTGATCTCGACCGAACGCCTGTACACCGGGCGCGTGGTGAACCTCGACCGCGACACCGTCCGTTTTCCCGATGGCTCCAGCGGCCAGCTCGAGATGTTGCGGCATCCCGGCGCGTCCGCGATCGTGCCGTTTCTGGACGATCCCCGCGCGCCGGATCCACGAGTGCTGCTGATACGGCAGTTCCGCCACGCCGCGAATGGATTCATCTGGGAGGTACCGGCCGGACGCCTCGATGCCGGTGAGACCCCCGAGGCCTGCGCTCGGCGCGAGCTGGAGGAGGAAACCGGCATGCGCGCCCGCACGGTCGAGCCGCTCACCACGATCTACACCACGCCAGGTTTCACCGACGAGCGCATCCACCTGTTCCTGGCCCATGGCCTCGAGACGGGGGCCCAGCGCCGTGAGGCCGACGAGTTCATGGAGCTGCGCGAGCTGACTTGGTCGGCCGTTCTGGAGCTGATCCGGACCGGCGAGGTAGAGGACGGAAAGACGCTGGCGACCCTGCTGTTCGTTCAGTGTTTTCGGAGAGGCGGCGCCACACGGGCCTGAGGTGGCCCGCCTCGTCCCGCGTGCACCGAACGGATCGCACCGCCGGCCGACGTGACGCGATACCCGTTTGCCGCGCGCCCGTCTAAGATTCGGCCATGCCCGCCCAGACGTACGACGCGCTGCTGCGCTCCCTCGCCAAGGGCGAGCTCGCGCCGGTGTACTACCTGCATGGGCCCGAGGACATCCTCAAGGACGAGGCCGTGGAGGCGATCCTGGATCGGGCCCTGGAGCCCGGCCTGCGCGACTTCAACTTCGACCAGCGCTCGGCCGGCCAGCTCGATCCCGAGGCGATCTTCACGCTCTGCACCACCCTCCCCATGATGGCTACCCGGCGAGTG
>DASSMN010000615.1:0-2239 GCA_035688885.1 Gemmatimonadales bacterium | reverse complement strand
ACCGGCGTCGCTGCCGCCTGCGGCTGGCCATCCTGCAGCGCCCCCCCGGCCGCCGCTCGGCGCGAGCGCGGCCGGCGCGCGCAAGCCGCCGTCGATCGACTCGGAGCGCTGGATCGGCCAGCGGGTGTTCCTGGGCATCGGCGTCATCGCCCTCCTGATGGCGGCCGGCTACCTGCTCAAGCTGAGCTTCGACCGCAACTGGATCTCTCCGGCAATGCGTTGCATCGGCGGCGCGCTCGCTGGAGTGGCCGTGGGCGCGCTGGGATGGCGGCTCGAGTCCAGGTATCGAACCTACGGGGCCGCGCTGGTCGGCGCCGGAGCCGGAATCATCTACCTGAGCATCTGGGCGGCGTGCCGGCTGTACGAGGTGCTGCCATCGGCCCCCGGCATCGTCGGCCTCGCGCTGGTGTCGGTGGCGCTCGCCATGATCGCCTATGCGATCGACGTCGAGGCGCTGGGAGTGACCGCGGCGCTCGGCGCCTTCTTCGCTCCGGTCCTGCTGGGGCAGCGCCACACCAGCGCCGACCTGCTGCTGCTGTACCTGTTCTTCATGGCGTGCGGGCTTGGTCTGGTCGCGGCCCGGCGGCAATGGCGCATCGGCACCCTGGTCGTAGCCGCGAGCTACTTCGGGGTCGGGACGCTGGGTGCCGGCGACCATGCGGCGCCCTGGGGGGTGCTGCTCTACGGGCTGGTGGGCGGCACCGCCGGCCTCTACCTGGGCTTGCGCGAACAGTGGTGGGAAACCCGCCTGCTCACCTTCTCAGGCGGGTGGACCCTGGTGGCCGCGGCCGCCGAGCGACTCCCGCAGCACTGGGCGGTGCTGGCCGCGGGCATCGTGCTCTCGGCGCCGGTGTGGTGGCACGCGCTCAGCCGACCGCAGATGACGCCGGTGCATCTGGGCCCGCGTGGTGCCGGCACCGGCTGGTCGTTCGGCGAGGCGCTCTACTTCTTCGTCACGCCGCTGCTGCTCGGCTGGGCGGTGCACAACCTGGACACCAGGTACTTCGATGCACGCCCGTGGCTCGCCCCGGCGATTGTGGCCCTCCCGTACCTGGTCGCCGGCTACACCCGCGCGCGGCCGGCATTCGCAGCGGTCGGAGCGGCGGCCCTGGGCGCGGCGGCCGTCCAGCGATGGGAAGGGGTGCCGCAGGTGTGGGCCCTGCTCGCCCTCGCGGTGTTGTGGGCCTCGCTCGACCTCACCCTCGGCCGCGCCGATGGTCGGTGGTATGGACTGCTCACCCTGATGGCCGCGCTCCAGCAGCTGTTCGATGGCGCGGCCGGGGTCCGAGGGGCCGACGACCGGGCCTTCGTCGGCCCGTGGGCCCGGGCACTGTGGGGCTCGGTCGGTGTGACATTCGCGTACGCGGTGCGTCTGTGGCGGGTCGAGGGCGGGCGGGAGGACACCCGGCTCATTCGCTCGGGCTTGTGGGTCGTGGCCGGTGGCATGGCGCTGTTCGGCGTCACCGGCGAGCTCCGGCGCTTCTTCGAGCTGCAGACCCTGAGCTCCCAAACCGCGAGCCTGGCCTCAGGGCTCGCCGTCAGCGCGTGGTGGCTGCTCTACGCCGCGGCGCTGGTGGGCATCGGCTTCCGGCTGACACTGCAGCCCGCCCGCGTGGCCGGCCTGGCCGTGGCCGGCCTGGCGGTACTCAAGGTCGTGTTTTTCGATCTTTCCACACTGGACGCCTTGTACCGAGTCGGCTCGGTATTCCTGCTCGCGCTGGTGGCGCTCTCGCTGGCATACCTTTACTACCGATACGACCGCAGCGAGCGTGCATGATCCACTGCTGTACGCCGCTCGTGCACATCCGGGACTGCTGACCACCTGACCATGCCGGACTCTGCGTTCCTCACCGTTCCCGAGCTCGGGCGGCTGCTTCGTCTTCGCCGGGTGTCGTGTGTCGAGCTTGCGACCGCCTGTCTCGACCGCCTCGAGCAGATCGGCCCCCGCTACGGGGCCCTGGCCGAGCTGCTCCGGGACCCGGCGCTCACGGAGGCGCGCGAGCGCGACGTCGAGCTCCTGCGGGGGAAAGATCGCGGTCCGTTGCACGGCATTCCGTACGGGGTCAAGCGGATGGTTGCGACCGACGCGACGGTCGTCTCCCGGCTTCAACGCCAGGGGGCGGTGCTGTGTGCGACCTTGGCGATGGCGGAGCTTCCGGGTGACCACTCCGCCGATGCTCAGGGCCGCTCCCCATGGGATTCATCCCGCTGGTCGGGTGGCTCGTCCAGCGGCTCGGCG
>DASSMN010000604.1:0-2028 GCA_035688885.1 Gemmatimonadales bacterium | reverse complement strand
GGCCGATCCGGCCGGCGTCGGTCGGCTGGGGCCGCACGCCCGGGTGCTGGAGGAACGGGCCACGTTTCATGTTGCCTACCTGTCGCTGCTGGGATGCCGGCTCCTCGTCGAGCTCCGGGCCGGCGATGTCGCGGCGCCGCTGGCCATCGAGGGGCTGCTGCTGGAGGTGGTCGCCAGCGCCTCTCGCGCCGCCGAGCTCCGGCTGCGCGGCACGACGCCGCCGCGCTGGATCAGCGAGGCGCGGGACCTGCTTCACGATCCGGGTGGGGTGAGGAGCCTGAGCGACCTGGCTGAGGCGGTTGGGGTCCATCCGGTAACGCTGGCGCGAGGCTTTCGACAGGCCTACGGGTGCAGCGTGGGGGCTTACCTCAGACGGCTCCGCATCGCGCGCGCGGCGCAACGGTTGGCCGAAACCGATGATGCGCTCGCCGAGATCGCGCTTGCGGCGGGCTTCGCCGACCAGAGCCACTTCTCGAACCTGTTCCGCCAGGAAACCGGCATTTCCCCCTCGGCGTTCCGCCGCTCAATCAAGCCCCGATAGGCGATCGGGGTCGCCCTCGCTCAGGTGCGACACGACCCGCCGCAGCGCCTCCGCCTCGATATCGAAGTGTGAGCGGTGCCAGGCGGGCACCCCGTCCTTCAGGATGATGGCCTGGGGCGAGGCATGGATCACGCCCAGCCGCTCCGCCAGCGCCCGCGACAGCGGGCGATGCTTGATGACGTCCACCAGGTAGACGGGCACCGAGCTCGCGCGTCGGAAGGCCAGCATCTCCTGGTAGGCAATTCCGCTGGTGGCGCAGATCGGGCTGTGTTTGTAGAGCACGGCGAGGGGTGCGGCAAGCAGGGCGCTCAGGTCGGCTTCGCTGTCGATCACGTGCATGTCGCAAGGTATACCCGAGCCCGTCACGGCGGCTACGCCAGGCGCATCCGCTCCTGCAGCCGTCGGAAGCGGGGATCGGCGCGGAGGCCGTCCAGCATGGGCTCCACGTTGAGATAGGCCAGCCAGCCCCGCCGCTGCTCGTAGGCGCGGTCGAGCCAGAGGAAGGCCTCGTCGGCCTGGCCCAGCGCGGCGTGCAGCATAACGAACGCCACCGGCGAGACGTAGCGCGTCGCATGGCGCGCCTCGAGCTCGGCGAGGATGGCTCGAGCCTCCGCCGGCCGACCGCGGCCGGCCGCGACGATCCCGAGCCCCGCCTCGGCCAGTGCCGGGCTGTCCGATCCCGCGATGGCTTCGCGGAAGGCGCCTGCCGCCTCGTCCCACTTTCGCGCCTGCGCGTACGACAGACCCAGCAGTCGGTGATTCTCCTCGGCGGTAGGGTCCATGGCGAGAGCGCGACGCAGCTGCTCCAGCGCCTGGTCGGGCTGGCGGGCATAGTAGAGCAGCCAGCCCATGCTGCGCCGGATGGACACCGACGCCGGATCGAGCGCGATGGCCTGGCGGCCCTCGTCGAGCGCGGGCCCCGTGTGCCCCATGGCGATGTGGAACCACGAGTGCCATTGTCGCGCGACCGAGTAGCGAGGGTTGAGCTCGAGCGCGCGCTGGAAGTGCTTCCTCGCGAGCGGCCAATCCCAGTCATAGATGAACGTGACCCAGCCGAGCGAGGTGTGCGCTTCCGCCAGGGTCTCATCCAGTTCGAGGGCGCGCCGCGCCTCCGCGCGTGCCCGCTCGAACCCCTCCTGCACCGGCGAGCCGCGGTAGTCGAGCTGCAAGGCGTACGAATCCGCCAGGCCGGTGTAGGCCAGGGCGTAGTTGGCATCCTCCGCGATGGCCGCCTCGAAGAACTGGATGCCTTCGGCGATGGAGGCCTGGGTGCGCCGATTCCAGGCATGGCGACCCTTGAGGTAGAGATTGTAGGCCCGAAGGTTCGCGGTATAGCGCACCGGCAGGTGATCGGCCAGGTCGTGCAGCAGGGTGGCGCGCAGCGTGGTGACGATGGTCTGGGCGATCTCGTCCTGGATGGCGAACACGTCGGCCAGCTCGCGATCGTAGCGTTCGGCCCAGAGCGTGCGGCCATCCCGCACGCCGGT
>DASSMN010000265.1:0-3741 GCA_035688885.1 Gemmatimonadales bacterium | reverse complement strand
GAAGACGTCGACGGTGCGTCACGACACTAGCGGATCCGGATGATGTTCAGGCGCGGATCGAGGGACCCCTGCAGCGCCGCGCCGTTGGGTCCCGAGAACAGCAGATCGAATCCCGGCGCCGACTGCCGTTGGAACGCCAGTGCGTAGTTGCCCGATCCCGCGTGCAGCGTGCCGCTGAGCGACACGGCGGTTCCCGCCGTCACCGGCGGGGTGAGCGGGAAGGGCTTCTTGAAGAGCGACGGGGCCTGCGAGTTGAGCGAGGCGAAGGTCGTGCGGAAGTGCCAGGACGTGTACCGCAGCTCCGGCGGCGCCGTGAATCCCGGCAGGTCGGACACGTAGTTCGCCAGCGCCCAGCGCTCGACGATCGTGGTGAAGGGCGTGCCGCCGGCCGCGTTGGTGATGGCGGTGGCGCCCACGGAGTTCGTCAGCTCGATGGACCGCGTGAACGCCGTAATCGACGCGAACGACGTGTCCGCCGCGTATTGGTCGGCCAGATAACGCACCATCAGCCAAGCCGCGCCGCGCTCGGCGAGGCTGCCGATGCCGCTGGAGAAGGCCAGGAAGTGCGTGGCGCTCGAATCCAGGTACTGGTAGGCGTTGATCAGGTCTCCGATGACGAAGTTCGAGAAGCTCGCGTTATCGGCCGGCAGGAAGCTCCGGCCGCCCAGCTCCTCGGCGAAATGCGACATGCCCTCGTCGAGCCAGGTGACCTGCGGGCTACCCCCGCGGACCAGCACGTGCTGGTTGTAGCTGATCATGTGCTGGAACTCGTGGATGAACGTCACCGGCACGAGAGACTTCAGCCGGGCGACGGAATGCGCGCAGGACAGGGTGCTGTCCGGATCGGCCACGATCGAGTAGAAGATCTCGCCCTTGTTGAACTGGGAAGCGAACTGCGGGTCGATGTCGGCGCCGAAGAAGAACCCCGCCACGAACCCCTGGGTTTGGCACTGCGTCTTCGTCACCAGCTGGTTGACGACGTTCGTCATCAGCACGACGACCACCGTGTTGGTGTCGATGTCCGACTCGCGGCCGTAGGCGGTGGTGTCGATGGCGTACAGGGTGGTATCGAACAGCGCCCCCAGCGTATCGAGCGCGCCCTGGGTGAGGCCGTTGGCCGGCGCGTTGTTGTCCACGTAGATCGCCATCTTGCCGTTCACGGTCTTCGCGGTGGCCGTGACCGTTGCCAGCGAGCTGCAGGTGAGGTTGGAGCACACCTTGAACGTGCGCGTGCTCCCGACCGCCGGCGGACCGGCGAGCGCCGCCGGCGCCGGAGCGGCCGCCGCGGTCTGCACCGCCATTGCCACGCCGGCGTAGTGGCCGCGCTCCTGCTGCCGCAGGAAATCGTGGAACCGCTCGCCCAGGCCCAGCCCGCTCGCCGCCAGCGGGCTCACCGGCGATGCCGCCAGCGCCGGATGGATCGTGTCGCCGTCCAGGATGAACGCCGCGGTGGCGCCCTCGGCATCGGTCGCGAGCTGGCCGGCCAGCAGGTAGAACGTCGAGTCCGTCGTCGACGCGTTCCCGGGGAAGATGAAACACCCGGCGCTCGGCAGTGGCGGTCTCGCCGTGTATGCCCCAACGTTCAACGTGACCGACTGACCGGCCGGCGTGCTGCACGACAGCCCGGGGGGCGGGGGTGGGGTGCCGCCTCCACCGCCGCACGCCCATGCATTCGCGCCCAGCACGACCCCAACCAGCCATCTCACGGTTCTCGCGTTACGTGCCACCGGTGACTCCTTCAGTGAGTGCCGGCCGCCGCGCGAGCGCGCGACGCAGGCAGATCGGACCGACGACTGCGTGCAGCGCCACGAGCGCTACCGCCAGACCCTCGAATGATACACCCCACTCGGGGAATGCCCGCCGCCCCGCGGCAGCGAGCAGCAATCCGACTCCCGCCTGCCCGATGAGCCCAAGCCACCCCGAGCGGGCCAGGTCGTCGGTGCCCAGCAGCTCCCCCCCGCGCACGGCCAGGCGCCCTCCCCAGTAGAGCCCGGCGGCGCGCAGGATCGCGAGCGCCACGACCCAGGGCCAGACTTCGAGGAATACCGACGGGTCGAGACGTGCCCCGAAGAGCGCGAAGGCACCGGCCGCCAGGGCGGTGCCGCGGACGTCGAACCGCGCGCGTAGCAGCGCGGCCGTCTCGGCGTCGAAGCGGGACAGTCCGATCCCGGCGACCAGGGCGGCCAGCGTGACTTCGGCCGGCCCGGCCCGTGCCGCCAGGGCGGCCCCGAACGCCAGGGCCAGTGTGAAGATTCCGGGATCCGAGCCCAGTAACCGGCGGAACCGGCCAGCCAGGGTCGCCAGCAGCACACCGGCGAGCGTCGCGGCGCCAAGCGCGGCCAGCGGCCGTGCGAAGGCGAGCGGCTGGAGCGCGCCCGCGCTGGCGAGCGGTCGCGCGAGCGCCAATGCCGCGGCGAACAACAGCACCGCGCCGATGTCGCGCAGCGCGTGGAGCCGCAGCAGGACGTCTCCCAGGGGTCCGCCGGGGCCGTCGGTCAGGGTGACCCACGCGAGGGCGGGCGCCGCCACGGCGGTGAAGGCGCCGAGCACGAGGGCCACCGCCAGCGCGTCGCGGGAGGGCTGATGCACGGTGAGTGGGAACCAGGGATGCAGCACGTACACGACGGCGGCCGTCAGCGCGAACGGCAGCACCAGGGACGATGCGAGATAGCGTCCGAGCCCGGCGGTGGCGCCAGTGCCGTCACCGCGCCATGCGAGACCAGCGCGCAGCGCGAACAGCCCCAGCGCGGCATCGGCGACGAACTGCAGCGTCTCCAGCTCGTCCACGCGATTGACCGACCAGTTGGCGCGCAGCAGCAGGCCGGCCGCGACGAAGCCCGACACGCGAGGCAACCCCAGACGCAGCGCGAGCCGGCCCGCGAGCTCGGCGGCCACGACCAGCACGCCCAGGGCCAGTGCGGCCCGGAGCTCGGCGGGCGCTCCGGCCGTGTACTTGTAGACCAGCGCCAGGACGAGGGCGAGCGCGAACAGGCGGGCGGCGGTGCGCATGGAGTGGGCGAAATTTCGACGCCGCAACGGGTTTTGACAATGCGAGCCGGCGCCCGTATCTTGACTTGATTCCGCGGTCGGCGCGATGGCCTTCGTTCATCTCCATACCCACAGCGAATACTCTCTCCTCGACGGCGCCAACCGCATCCCGGACCTGCTGGACCGGATCGTGGCGCTGGGGATGGATTCGCTCGCCATCACCGACCACGGCAACCTCCACGGCGCCTGGACCTTCTATGAAGAAGCGAAGGCCCGGAAGGTCCGCGCGATCCTGGGGTTCGAAGCCTACCTGGCCTTCGGGAGCCGGCACGCCCGCGAGAAGCCCGCCGACGCCCCCGGCCCCTACTCCCATCTCGTCCTGCTGGCCCGGAACCGCACCGGGTACCGCAACCTCGTCAAGCTCTCGTCGATCGGGTTCCTCGAAGGCTTCTATCGCCGGCCGCGCATCGACCGTGAAGTGCTCGAGCGGCACAAGGACGGGCTGATCTGCCTGGCCGCCTGCCTCTCGGGGGAGATCGCGCTCTACCTGCGCGCCGGTCAGTACGAGGCCGCGAAGGCCAGCGCCGAGTACTTCGCGGGCCTGTTCGGCCCCGACGGCTTCCGGCTCGAGGTGCAGAACCACGGGATCGCGGAAGAGGAGACGGTCACCGCCGGCATGTTCCGGCTCTCCCAGGAGCTGGGCATCCCGGTCGTGGCCACCAACGACGCCCACTACCTGCGCAAGGATGACGC
>DASSMN010000499.1:0-13053 GCA_035688885.1 Gemmatimonadales bacterium | reverse complement strand
AGCCGGCCATTAGCGACCACCTGCAGCGAGTCGGGCGCGGTAATGGCCACCCGCTGGCTGTCTGGCTCGTCGGCCTGGGTGTCCTTGGTGGGCCACCACACGCTCGCGCCCAGCCCCTGGCAGGCGGTCGAGATCCAGATGCGGCCTTCGGGATCATGAGCCCAGATGAGGCCGCCGTCCCACGGCGGCTTGACCGCGACGGTGGGCCGGCCGTGGTAGTAAACGGTGAGGGTGCGAACCGCGCCGCGCGGCTGCTTGCCCGCGACGTTCACGAAGAAGGCATTGCCGTCGCGACGATAGGTGAGCCGGCGGCCGTCCTGGAGCACGCTGTCGATCTCGAGCGGGGTCTGCAGGTCGACCTGCAGCGCACGAGCCGGGCCGGTCACGCGGTAGGTGATCCCGTTCCACCCGCGGACCGTGCTGTCGGCGGGGTCGAGCCGCACGTGGAGGTCATAGAAGACGACATTCCACCAGGCCCGCTCCGGCGTGATGCTCCCGCGCAAGGTGTCGGCGTGGGTGAAGACGTGCTGTTGAGCGGTCAGCGGCGAGAGCGACGCCGCGGCCGGAAGCAGGGCGAGCGTCAGGAGCAGGCGTGACAGGTTCACTCGTAGGTCCCGGAATGGATCCTGAGGCGATGGGCGTGCATGGTGACGCGCCGGTATCCTACCACCGGCCGCCGCGCGGTGGTAGCACGCCAGCTTTACGGCCGAACGGTATGAGGGTTTCGCCTCGGTGCCGTCATCCAGGCACCCGCTTGCCGCACCGGTGGTCCGGGCCCACATTTCGGCGCGAATCACATGACACTCCTGTCCGTCGTGTTCTCATCGCCGACCCATCTGCTTCGAGTTGCCCTGGTGGTGGCCGTGGCGCTGACGACGCGCACCGTCGTCGGCGCGGGCCAGGCCTCCGACGACCCTCGCACGGTCGCCCGCCTTGCGCTCAAGGCGGTCGAGGGCGACAGCGCGCCCGTGCTGCGCGCCCGCTGGGAGGCACGGCTCGCCGCCCGTCCCGACGACCGAGCGGCCGCTCTCGGCATCGCCACCCTCGACCGGCTGACTTACGACTACCGCTCGGCCGATCGCCGCTATCAGGCGCTGGCCGGACACTCCGACACCACGGACCGATACGGCGTGTATGCCCTGATCGGCGAGGGCCAGGGCCTGGACACCCGCGGCCACCTGGCCGAGGCAGGCAAGCAGCTCGGCCGCGCGCGCGAGCTGTCGCGCCGCGCCGGCGACCGCCAGACCGAGGGCGAAGCACTCCTGTGGCAGTCGTTCATCCGCGCACAAGCCGAAGGCGTGGCGGCCGGATTCGCCATCCTCGATACGGTCCACCGGCTGCTGCCGCCATCGGCGCTGGCCGCGCGCAGCGAGCTCCTGCGGCGCCGCTCGGCGCTGTTCGCGATTGCGGGGCAGGCCGACAGCGCCGCGGCGCTGTCGACCGCATGCCGCGATCTGGCCCGCCGCGCCGGCGAGCCGCGCACCGAGGCGACCTGTCTCCGGGCCCAGGCCTACAGTCTGTCGGCCCAGAACCTTGCCGACTCGGCGCTCGGCATCCTGGCCCAGGTGGAGGCGCTCCAGCGCCGCGCCCGCGACCACGGCGGCCTGGCCATCACCCTGCTGTTCGCGACCGATCCCTACCTCAGTACGGGTCGCTACGGCACCGCTAAGACCATGCTCGAGATGGCCCTGGTGGAAGCGAAACTGGCGCACGACGACAACTCGTTGGCGGCCGTGCACACCGGCCTCGGGTCGCTCGGGCTTCGGTTTGCCGATTACGTGACGGCGGACGCGGAGCTGCGTCAGGCCTCCGAGATGTTCTCCCAGCAGGGCGACACCAACGACGCCACGGTCGCGATCTCGTTCCAGGCCTCCCTCGCTGCCGCTACCGGCGATCTCGACCGCGCCCGGGCCCAGTACGCCCAGGTCATCGCCTGGCAGCAGCGGATCGGAAACGTGCGCGGCGAGTTCGACGACCGACTTCAACTGGCCGAAGTCGAGCTCCGGGCCGGCGATGATTCCGGGGCCGCGCTCACGCTGGACGCCGCGAGGCGACTGGCCCGGCGCACCAACCAGCCCAGCTGGCTCTCGGAGCTCGGCTACGAGGAGGCGCGGCTCGCGGTGGCCCAGGGCGATCTCCGGCGAGCCGAGGCCCGCCTCGCCGAGTATATCCGGACCCGGGACTCGACCGAGCACCTGCAGCGCCATCTCGGGCGCACCCGGCTGGCCGAGGTGTACGCCCGGGCGGGCGACGTCGGGCGCGCCGAGCAGGAGCTGGCCGGCGCGGGCGACGAGCTGGACCGCTGGCGCGCCACGCTGGCCGACCGCGAGCTGCGGCTGCTCGCCTTTCAGGCCAGCGCGGGCGACCATCGCACCCGAGATGCGAGCATCGCCCGGGTGCTGGCCGCCATGGTCCAGGCGGGCCGCGCGGCGCCGGCATTCGAGCTGGCCGAGCGGCGCCGCGCGCGGGAGCTGCTCGAGCGCCTCACCCAGGCCGAGGCGCTCCGGGCCGACAGCGGACCCGCCCGCGCGCCCGGACCGGCTTCACGCGAGGGGGCGATCGTCACGGCCGAGGCGGCCGCCGCGGCCCTGCCGGACGATCGCACGGCCCTGCTCGAGTACGTCGCTGGCCTCGACGGCGCGCCGTCCACGGTGTTCGTCGTCACCCGGCGGGGCGTCGACGCGCGGGTCCTCGCGTCGGCCGCCCCGTTGGTCCCGACCATCGAGCGACTCGTCGCGCTGATCGAGGACGGCCAGGACCCGCGCGGCCCCGCCGGCGTGCTGGGCACCGCGCTGCTGGACTCGGCTCTGGCGCTGCTGCCGCCGACCGTGACGCGGCTGCTGGTGGTGCCCGACGGGCCCTTGCACCGCCTGCCGTTCGATGCCCTCCGCCTGGCCGATGGTCACTACCTCGTCGAGCGTTTCACGGTGGGAGTGGTGCCATCGGCCGGGGCGTTGGCGACGCTGCGCGCGCGCCCCCCGCGGCCGGACACGCTCGGCGCCGCGGTGCTCGCGCTGGGCGATCCGGCCTTCGCCCGGGAGCAGGGTGAGCGCGTCACCCGGGGCGAGCTGTTTCGCGACGCGTTCGACCGGAGTGGCGGGCTCCCCCGCCTGGCTGCCGCGGGCGACGAGGTGCGCGACGTCGCGCGGTATGCGCCCAGCTCGGTGGTCCGGGTCCGTGGCGATGCGAGCGAGGCGTTCGTCAAGCACACCCCGCTCGAGCGGTTCGGCGTGCTTCACTTCGCCACCCACGCGCTGGTGGACGAGTCCACCCTCGCCCGCACCGCGCTGGCGCTCTCGCCGGGCGATGGCGAGGACGGCTTTCTCTCGCCGGCCGATCTGGCCGCGCTGCGCCTGGATGCGAACCTCGTGGTGCTCTCCGCCTGCCGCACGGCCGGCGGGGTGATCGTGGCGGGCGAAGGCCTGCAGGGCCTCACGGCACCGCTGCTCGAGGCCGGTGCGCGCTCGGTGGTCGCCACCCAGTGGCGCATCGGCGATCGGAGCACGGTCCAGCTGGTGGATGAGTTCTACGACGCGATGGCGGCGGGCCGGCCGGTGGCGGAGGCGCTCCGGACCGCGAAGCTCGCGGCCATCCGCCGCGGCGCTCCGCCGCGCGACTGGGCCGCGTTCACCGTCGTCGGCGACCCCGAGGCCCGCGTCACGCTGAGCCGGCCCGCACCCCGCCCATCGCTGTGGTGGGTGGCGGCGGCAGGTGCCGCGCTGGTGCTCGGCGGACTGCTGGTCCGGCGGAGGGATGAGGCGGACGATCGGGCTATAGCCCCGCCGTCGCCATAAGCGAGGATATGAGGCCGGCTACCCCGGCCCCTCAGCGCGCCGCCAGCTCCGTTGGCATCGCCGCGGCCAGGATCTCGTGCCGGACTCGGCTCGCTCGCGCCAGCACGATGTACGGGTAGCGACCGCAGTTCGGCGTGTTGGTGCCGCGCACGCAGCCGTTGTATCGGAGCAGCGCGGCGGTCGGGGTGCTCGTGGCCTGAAGGTTTCGCGCCAGGATGAGTGTCCCGTGGCAGATGTTGCTGTCCACGTCGACCAGATCGTCCGAGTTGCACAGCCGGGCGCCGGCGTGGAACGGCATCACCTGCATCAGACCCTGGGCGCCGACGGAGCTGGCCGCCTCCGGCCTGAGCGTGGTGTTCTCGGTCAGCAGCACCGCCGTGATGAGCGACGGCGGGACCTGCTGGCGGCTGGCCTCCCGCAGCACCGCTCGACTGATCCGGCGCACCAGCACGCGGTCATCGCTGTAGCGCTCGAGATAGGTCTCGAGCGGCCGACGCATCGCCGCCGGCGACAGCTCCCGCTCCGCTTCCATGCTGTCCACCGCCGTCATCAGCTCGCCCGGCGCGGCGATGGCGAACGAGTCCACGCCGGCGGTCTCGATCGGCTCCGGTAGAACGGTCTCCGGCACGGCCGGCTGGGCCGCGCCCGACGTCAGCAGCACTCCAACCAGCATCGCGGCGCTCAGCTCCCCCAACCGCGTCACCGTGCGAATCGTGCGGTGCATGACTTCCTCCCCTGTGTGGCCGGGCGCCGCAGAATTGCATCGGCCGTTGGGAGACCGGCGCCGTGCCATATGGGGAGGCACGTCCTAGGCTAAAACGGGGGATATGCGGGAAGTCGTTGGCGCGGCAGGATCTGGGTCGACTTGGACGAGCGGCAATTCCTTGCGCCCGATGTGGCGACGCCACAGCAAGCGGGCGCCTCTCCTTGCACTCGGGCCCGCTACGGGCCTGCAGTGCCCTGCACCAGTCCGAGACCTTCAGGGGTCGGCGGCGGCACGAGCTCGGGTGACTGGGGCCCCCGCGGCGCCTGCTCGATGCCCTGGAGCTCTGGCAGTGCGGCGTCCTCCGCCACGGCGCCGAGCTCCCGGAACCGCCGGGCCGTCACCAGCACCCGGCTCTCCAGTGAGCCGACGGCTCGGTTGTAGCTCTCCACTGCCTTGTCCAGTCCCCGGCGCAGCTCCTCGAAGTGTCCGGCCAGCGAGCCCAGGCGCTCATGGAGCTGGCGGCCCAGCTCGCTGATGGCGCGCGCATTCCGGGCGATCTGCTCCTGCCGCCACCCGTAGGCGATAGCCCGCAGCAGCGCGATCAGCGTGGTGGGGCTGGCCGGGATCACCTGCTGGCTCACGCCGAACTCGATCAGCGACGGATCGTGCTGACAGGCGGCGGCGAAGAAGGTCTCGCCCGGAAGGAACATCACCACGAAGTCGGGCGTGGGTTGGAACTGCGTCCAGTACGCCTTGCTGCCCAATCCGGTCATGTGATCCCGCACCTGCCGGGCGTGCTCCTTGAGCAGGCGGTCGCGGTCGGCCTCGTCACTTACGCCGTCAACCGCGTCCAGGTAAGCGGCGAGCGGCGCCTTGGCATCCACGATCACGGTCTTTCCGCCTGGCAGCCGCACCACGAGGTCGGGACGAAGGCGGCCGCTGTCGCCGTCCACGGTCGCCTGCTCCTCGAAATCGCAATAGTCCAGCATGCCGGCCATCTCCACCACCCGCCGAAGCTGAATCTCGCCCCAGCGGCCGCGCACGTGCGGCGCGCGCAGCGCCTTCACCAGGTTGCCGGTCTCTTCCTGCAGCGCCTGCTGCGACCGCGCCATGGCGCGGACCTGCTCCAGGAGCCCCGCATAGGACGAGAGCCGCTCCTTCTCCACCTGATGCAGCGTGGCGTCCACCCGGGTCAGCGCCTCGCGCAGCGGGCGCACCAGCTCGTCCACCGCACGCTGCCGAAGCTCGAGGTCGCCCGCGGCGGCACGCTGGAACTCGCTCAGCCGAGTCTCGGCCAGCGCGAGAAAACTCTGGTTGTTGTGCCGCAGCGCCTCGGCGGAGAGCGACGCAAAGGCGTCGCGCAAGGTGGACTCGGCGCGGTCGAGCAGGGCCGAGCGATCGGATGCGGTGCGCCGCTCGGCCTCGAGCTGGGCCATGAGCCGGGCCCGCTCTTCTCTCATGCCGGGCAGCCGGGCCCGGGCCACCAGCCAGCCGGCCAGGGCGCCGATGACGACGCCGATCCATAGCCCGAGCAGCAGCGAGGAAGCGTCCATGGTATCTCCGGAGGCGGCAGAGGAGCGAAGCGTGCGCGGGATGCGAAACGGAACGTGCGGCGGGGGAGCCGACCGCAAGCTAAGAGCGGGTCGCGGTCGTGACAACGGTGCCGGCGGGGTGGTCCCGGCCAGCCGGTGAGCGGTGAAACCGAGCGAGGGTCGGGGCGTAGAGCCATACAGGGCTCCCGCTCACCGCCTCACTTCCGTGTCGTCTACAATCGAAACACCCGGAGGACCCGCCGATGCCACGCGTATTGAGCACGCCACTGTTGGGCTTCACCGCGCTTGTCTTCGCTACGGCGCTCACCGGCTGCAACCCGCGCCGGGGCGGCACCGAGTCCGCTAGCGCCACCACCACGTCCTCAGCCGAAGGAGCGTCGGCCAACACCGGCGCCATTCCCGTCACGGCCGCGTCCGAGGAAGCCCGGTCGCTTTACCTCGAAGGTCGCGCGCTGAGCGAGCAGCTCAAGGCGCACGATGGGCGCGCCAAGTACGAGGCCGCGGTCGCCAAGGACCCCTCGTTCGCCATGGCGCACTACCAGCTCGCCGTCAATTCCGCCACGGCCAAGGACTTCTTTTCTCATTTGAAGGAGGCGGTCGCGCTGTCCGACAAAGCATCCGAAGGTGAGCGCCTGACCATCCTCGCGCTCGAGGCGGGCGGCAATGCCCAACCGGCCAAGGCGCTCGAATATCAGCAGGAGCTCGTGGCCAAGTATCCCAACGACGAGCGCGCGCACTTCCAGCTCTCGACTGCGTACTTCGGGCAGCAGGACTACCTCAAGTCCATCGACGAGCTCAAGAAGGCCACCGAGATCAACCCGAGATATTCGCCCGCGTACAACCAGCTCGGCTACGCCTACCGACAGGTCGAGCAGTACGACGACGCCGAGGCCGCGTTCAAGAAGTACATCGAGCTCATCCCGAACGACCCCAACCCGTACGACTCGTACGGCGAGCTGCTCATGAAGACCGGCCGCTTCGAGGAGTCCATCGCCCAATACCAGAAGGCGCTATCGGTCGACGATCACTTCACCCCGTCACGAGTGGGCATCGCCACCAACCTGATGCTCCAGGGCAAGACGGATGAGGCCGCCGGCAAGATGGACGAGCTGTACGGGCGCGCGCGGGACGACGCCGACCGCCGGACGGCGATGTTCGTGAAGGGCGTGATCCTAACCGACGCGGGCCGGACCGACGCCGCGGTGAAGGAGATCGAGCGGGAGTACGCCTATGACGCCAAGCTGGCCGACACGGCCAACATGAGCCCCGACGCACTGCTCATCGGCAACATCCTGCTCAACGCCGGGCGCACCGAGGCGGCGGCCAAGGAGTACGAGCGGGCGCTGGCGCTGGTCGAGCACTCCAGCTTGTCGGACCAGGTCAAGCAGGACACTCGCCTGGCCGACCACTACAACAAGGGGCGCGTCGCGCTCGCCAAGGGTGACATGGCCGGCGCCAAGACCGAGGCCAAAGCCTACCTCGACGGTGCCGCCGAGCGGCAGAACAAGTTCCGCACCCGGCAGGCGCACGAGCTCGAGGGCCGGATCGCGCTGGCGGAAAAGCAGTACGACGATGCCATCGCGCACCTGGGCCACGCCAACCAGCAGGACCCCGAAGTGGTGTACCTGACGGCGCTGGCGTATCAGGGCAAGGGCGACAGCGCCAAGGCCAAGACGCTGGCAGCCAAGGCGGCGGACGCGAACGTGCTGCCCCTCGCGACCTACGCGTTCGTGCGAGCCAAGGCCAAGAAGCTCGCAACGTGAGCGGCTAGAGCTCGAGCCTCGAGCGCCCGGCGAGCAGCGCTGGGAGCCGCGATCACGGAACGCCATCGCGACTCGGCCCAAGCTGGTGGCTGGGCGTTGCTCTAACGGCTCTTGACGGCGTTGCAGCTTGTTACTACGATATATCGGCAGCTATATCGCTGCGACATATCGGAAGGAGTGAGCGAGCTATGTGCAGTCAGCGCAGTGGGTTCGACTTCGGAGCGGGATTTCCGTTCTGGGGACGTGCCTGGGGGGAGTGGGGACCCAAGCGGGGGCCGCGGCGTCAGATGTTCGAGGCCGGTGAGATCAAGTTCGTGATCCTGCGGCTGCTCAAGGAAAAGCCACGGCACGGGTACGAGATCATCAAGGCGCTGGAGGAGCGGATGGCCGGATGCTACACGCCATCGCCGGGCACCGTGTATCCCACGCTGCAGATGCTCGAGGACCAGGGATACGTGCGGTCATCCGAGTCCAGCGGCAAGAAGGTCTACGAGATCACCCCCGAGGGCGAGCGATACCTCGAGGAGCACCGCGATCTGCTGGACGAGATCGTCGACCGCGTGCGCGACACGGTGCGGGACTTCACCGGCGGTGCCATCGGCGAGCTGCAGGGCGAGTTCGCCCGGATGGCGCGGAGCACGTTCCGCCATGCCTGGCGCCGCGGTCCGGACGACCCGGCGGTCCGGCGCGTGGCCGAGATCCTCAAGCGGGCGGCAGACGAGATCGAGCAGGCCTGGCAGACTTCAACGCTATAGGTGGCGCCATGTTCCACGTGTGGTGGTGGCTGATCCCGCTGCTGTGCTTCGCGATGATGCGGGGCGGCCGGCGGCGGTACTATCGGGAGCGCGGGTGGGCTGGAGGCGAGCAGGTTGCGGAGTTGCGTCGGACCGTAGAGGCGCAACGGGACTACATCGACGACCTCGAGGCTCGGCTGGCGAGGGTTGAAGAGGGGCTCGAGTTTGCGGAGCGGTTGCTGAGCGAGCGGGCCGGCGCCCCGGCGCACTGAGGTTCGTCGGCCGGGAGCGGAACAGCGAGGGATCAGCGTGCCTTGGCTGATCCCTCGCTGTTCCGCTCCCGATCGACCGCCTGGGGTCCCAGGAGAATGGTCCGCTTAGCTCGGCCGAACCGCCGGCTCGAAGAACAGCTCATCCACGTAGCACCAGCTCCAGTCCTCACCCCGTTCGAAGCTCCGCATGATCGCGTGCTTGGTGGCGTGGAAGTGCTTGGTGGCGTGTTTGCCCGGCGAGTTGTCGCAGCACCCCACGTGACCGCACTCCTGGCACAGGCGGAGATGCACCCAATGGCCGCCCGTGGCCAGACACTCCTCGCAGCCGGCCGGCGTGTTGGGGCTGACATTTCGCACCTCGGCGAGGTGCGCGCAGTGTGGTGACATGAACGGCTTCTCCCCTTCGTCGTCGATGAATCGCACAGAACCCTGCCCTGAACATAGGGAAGTGGCTAGCCGAAAGTGGGGGACCCAGGCCATCTTGCAAGTACCCCCTCATGCGCGCCGACCCCGCCCCCTGTCGGGCGTCCTGTCGCCCGAAGCAGACCTGACCGGTGCCCACGAACTACGTGGAGTGCCCGGACTGCGGCAAGCGCGCCTTGAGCGTAGCGACGCGATGCCCCCACTGTGGATTTCATTTTCCGCCTCGCCGAATCGTGCGGCCGTCGCCGGCGCCATCATTCGGCGCCAAGCGCGGGATGATCGCAGTGGGTGGCGCGGTGGTGACCTTGATCGTTGTTGCGCTGGTGGTGCGTCATGGTCGGGCAGGGTCGGACCGCACGACAGCCGTCCCCTCGCCGCGTTCGGATTCGATGCCGGCCCAGGCGTCTTCGGCCACGGCGCGACCGCCGGCGGCCCCCGGCTCGCCCAAGGCCGCAAGGCCGGTCAGTTCGAGCGACCAGGCGGCCGTCCGCGGCGCCGACCCGGCTCGCGCGGCGGCGGCCCCTGCCCAGGGCATCGCACCCATCTCGGCCCCAAGCGCGTCCGGCATCCGCCGGTACGCCCAGACCTGGGTCAACGTGCGCGGCGCTCGAACCCGATCGGCACGCACGGTTGGCATGCTCAATCCCGGCGACGCGGTCACGGTCGACTCGCTGGTGCGCGGGTGGTACCGCGTCATGGTCGACGGACGAACGCTGGGCTATGTCCACCGCTCCACGCTGGATGTCAGCCGTCCTGAGTGAGCCGCAGCGCCGGCGCAACGCCATTCACATTCGCATGTCTCCTGCTCCGCTGACCAATCCGTTCACTCGCCGCGAGTTCTGCCGCGCCGCGGCCGGCATTGCGGCGCTGATGCTGCCCGGCCCTCTCGCCGCCCAGTTCCGAGCCATGCCGCGCGCCGGCCCGGCCCGGCCTCACCCGACGCCCGACGAGGAACGCCTCGGCGCCTGGACCGCCGCCATCCGGACCGCCGGTCTCGCGCGACGCGAGCTGCCGATTGGACGAGCTGCGGTCGCGGTCGGGGAAAGAGCCGCGGGCACGCCCTACCGTCCCGGAACGCTCGACGCCTATCTCCGCGCCGGCGGCAATCCGGCGAACGAGCCACTCACCGCGTCGCTCACCCGGTTCGATTGCGTCACGCTGGTCGAATCCTGCCTGGCGGTCGCCCGGGTGGCGGCCAGGGAGGCCCATCCATCCTGGGCCGGGTTCGGCAGGGAACTCGAGCGGATGCGCTACCGAGGCGGCGTGCGGCGAGGCTACATCTCACGCCTGCACTACTTCAGCGAGTGGATCAGTGATGGCGCCGCGCGTGGGCTGGTGCGGGATTTGGGCAAGGAGCTTGGCGGGGTGACCGACGTCCGCTCGCTCCGCTTCATGAGCGAGCATCGCGCCAGCTACCCCGCGCTCCGGGACGATGCCACCTTCGAGGCGATCCGACGCATCGAGCGTGAGGTCGATGCCCGCTCGCGGTTCGTCGTGCCCACCAAGCTGATTCCGCAGGTCGCGGATCGGATTCAGACCGGGGATGTGCTCGCCTTCGCGACCGAGATTCCGGGCCTCGACGTGACCCACGCCGCCTTTGCCTACCGCGCACCCGACGGCGTGCTCCGGGTGCTGCACGCGCCGCTGTCAGGCGGCGTGGTCGAGATCACCCGCACCACGCTGCCGGAATACGTCGCCGCCATCCGCCGCTCGACCGGCATTCTGGTGGCGCGACCCGCCTGGGGCTAGCGGCTACCAGCGGCCGATGCCGCGCGCGCGGCACCAGCTCACCACCGTGTCGGCCAGCTCCTCCAGCACCTCGGCATCGGTCCGCCCCGACCGCTTGAGCACCTCGAACCCATGGTCCGCCCCTTCCACGACGTGCAGCGTGGCGAGCGGGGCCAGCCGCGCGCACACGCCCGTAATCAGCCCCAGGTCCGCCAGGTCGTCTCGCGTGCCCTGGAGGAACAGCATGGGCAGCGACACCTGGCGCAGGTGCGCGGCGCGGTCCTCGTCTGGCTGCTTGGGCCGGTGGAGGGGAAACCCGAGGAACACGAGGCCGCCGACCCCCGGCAGCGGTCCCCGCGCCGCGGCCCCCGAGGTCATGCGGCCGCCCATGGACTTACCGCCGGCGATCAAGGGCAACTCCGGCGCAACCTGGGCGGCGGCCGCGCTCGCGGCGCGGACGGTGGCCTCGAGCACCGCCGGCGGATCGGGCCGCCGAGCCCCGGCTTCGGTGTAGGGAAACTGGTAGCGCAGGCTCGCCACGCCGCGCTGCGCGAGCGCGGACGCCATGGCCTCCATGAAGCGGTGCCGCATGCCCGCACCCGCGCCGTGGGCCAGGACGTACAGCACCCGGGCATCGTCGGGTCGGGTGAGCAGGCCCGACACCCGGCCGACTCGCTCGCCGACCGTGATGTCGAGGTTCATCCGGCCAGCTCCGCCTGCAGGCGAGCGAGCGCCTCACCCAGGTCGGGCACCAGGTCCACCACCTCCACCAGCGGATCGGTCTTGAGCTTCTTCATCCGCTCGGGGACCGTCTTCATGGTGTGCGCCCGCAGGTCGAGGTTGTCGTTGACTTCCCGCCAGCGGAGCGGCGTCGAGACCGGCGCCCCGGGCAGCGGGCGCACGCAAAAGGGCGACACAAGCAGCTTGCCCGAGCCGTTCTGCAGGTAGTCGATGTAGACCCGCCCGTCGCGCCTGGACACCTGCCGCGTGATCGTCGCGATCTCCGGCAGCCGGCCCACCAAGCACCGCGCCAGCAGCTCGCCCAGCGACCGCGACTGCTCGTGGGTGCACTGACGCCCAAGAGGCACCAGCAGGTGCAGTCCCGAGGACCCGCTGGTCTTGACGTAGAGCGGCAGCTCGATCCGCCGGCACAGCTCGCGCGCCGACAGCGCCACCTCCACCACCTCCGTGAAGGGCGCCCCTTTCGGATCCAGGTCGAGCACGCACCAGTCCGGCCGCTCGAGCGTCGGCACCCGGCTGGCCCACAGGTGAAGCGGGATGGAGCCGAGATTGATGACGTAGAGCAGCGAGGCGAGGTCGTCGCACACGAAGTAGTCGATCTCGCGCTGGGTGTCCTCGCTCCACATGCGCTCGGTCCGCACCCAGTCGGGCGTGAAGCCGGGCGCGTCCTTCTGAAAAAACGACTTGCCGTGGATCCCGTCGGGGAACCGCGTCATCACGAGGGGCCGGTTCCGCAGATAGGGCAGCAGCCACGGCGCGATCGCCTGGTAATACGTCACCAAGTCACCCTTGGTGTATCCGTCCTCGGGCCAGAAGATCTTCTTCAGATTGGTGAGCTCGAACGGCAGCTCGCCGTCCGCGGGCGCCGGCCGCTTCGACTGCCGCCCCGACCGCGCCTGCGGTGTCCTCGCGGTCTCACCATCCGACCGACCACCCGACCGTCCCTCCGCCTGACCGTCCGTCCGACCGTCCGACCGTCGCGCCTCCCGCCGACACTCCTCCGGCCGCTTGTCGTCCCGAAACCGGAGAAACACCGGCTGCCGGAGCAGCCCTTCCTCGGTCCATTCCGTGTACTCGACCTCGCACACCAGCAGCGGCTCGACCCAGGTCGTGCCCCGCTCCGCCGGGATGGGACCGACACATGGCGGGTCGAGCCGACGGCTCGACTCGAGCGTACGGGCCACATCCGCGAGCTGCTGCTCGGTGAATCCGGTGCCGACGCGACCGGAGTAGGTCAGCGCGTCACCTACGAAGTCAGCCAGGTGGAGCGCGCCGAAGCCGCCGCGGAAGCCCTTGGGTGCCGTGGAGCCGACCACCACGAAATCGCCGGTGAGCCGGG
>DASSMN010000136.1:0-2552 GCA_035688885.1 Gemmatimonadales bacterium | reverse complement strand
CATGTTGTTCGCCGAGGCGTGCACGTTGATGTAGTACTGCCCCGACGTCGGGATTGCGACCGGAAGGTCGGCCGTCGCCGTCGCCTTGCCGTCGTTGTTCACCTCGAGAGACCGATACGACGTCGCGGGTCCGACGATCGGACCGTTGTCGCCGCACTGGCCCTGGTGTACGTGCCACGGATGGTCGCCGCCGGGCACCGCGTTGGCGATATTGACCTCCGCCCGGCTCCGGCTCGGGTTCCCCGGCTCCGACGCCCACCACCCCTTCCCCTGCAGATTCATCGCGCCGCTGAGCTGGGCCGGCGTGGCCAGGGTCGCGTTCCAGCGAGATCCCACCACCTGCTGCTGCGGATCGATCTCCACCGGGCGATGGCCGCCGCAGGCGGCGAAGAGCGCGGCACCGCCGAGCAGGACTATCGGAACACGCATGAGAAGCCTCCGGGCCAAGGGTCTCATGCTATATGCCCCCGCGCCGGCGCGCCCACCGTGACGAGCAACACAGGCGCAGGACGGGTCAGCGGCGAGTCCGCCCCCGCGGCGCGCAGGCCTTGAGCAGCGCCTGGGGCGCCGGATGGTTGGGAAACAGGTCCCTGGCGCGCTCGGCGTGGGGACGCGCGAGATCGCACCGCCGGGCGGCGCGGTACTGCTGGGCCAGGACCATGTGGATGCGGTAGCTCCCCGGGTCGATCCTGGCGGCAAGCTCCATGTCCCGGCGGGTGCCGCCGTCGGAAAGCCCCATCGCCACGACCTGGGCGGTGCTGCGGAGGATGAGCATCCCGCCGATTACCGCTACCAATGCCTGGAGTGCGCGGCGGCTCCGGGGCGTGAGCGCAACCTCACGCACCGGCCGGGCGGTGGACGCGAGCGCGCCGATCGTGGTCCACACGAACAGCGTCGGCGCGGGGAGGAGGAGCACCGCGTCCAGCGCGCCGACCACGACGACCGCGATCAGGGTCGCCACGATGGTGAGGTCGCTCAACGTCGGCACGAAGCGCGTCCCTCGGCGGACCCGGGCCCACGCTCCGAGCGCGATGGCCGCCCCGACCAGCACGAGGCACAGTGAGGCGGGAATACCCCGCTCGGCGAGCGTGGCTACCCAGTCGCTGCTGGGCCAGGGATTGGTCGGGATGATGTCGCTGGGGTCGAATGAGGGATCACCGGGGGACATGTAGCGGGGGTAGTGCACCGGCCAGTTGCCCGGCCCGACGCCGAGGATGGGATGGTCGGCGGCCATGCCGAGGGTATTGCCGTACTGGATCAGCCGGCCCCGGCCGCTTCCCTCCTTGTAGTTGGCGACGCCGGTGAGCGAGTCGAAATAGGGAGAATCGGATCGCCAGTTGAGCCGGTTGGGGAGCACCAGCGCGAGCAGGAGACCAGCTACGGCCAGGCCGCCGAGGCGGAGCACCCGGCGACGGAGCTGCTGGTCCTCCCAGAGCCGGCCGACCCAGAGGCCCTCGACCATCAGGAAGAGGATCGAGGCGGCGGCGCCGAGCCAGGCCGCTCGGCTGCGCGAGAGCACCAGCGCCGCCGAGGCGAGCACGATGCCGATCGTACCGAAGACCGAGTCCCGCCGTCGCTTGGCCTCGAGGCTCACCAGCAGCAGCACCGGCATCCCCATGGCGACCATGTGCGCCATGAAGTTCCGGTTTCCGAACGTCCCTCCGGGCGCCCGGGTCAGACTGGCGAGGCTGCTGTCGATCAGGCCGTAGGCCTGGATCAGGCCGGTCACCGCTCCGACCACCACGGCCGCGGCGAGGGCGGCCAGCAGGGGGCCGGCGCGACCGGCCCGGGAAACCGCGCGCGCGGACCAGAAGAGCGCCGCCCCGGCGAGACTCACCCCCAGGGCGCGCGCCGCCAGCCATCCGTTGGATGCGGCGAGCGCGGAGACCAGGGACAATCCCAGATATCCGGCGAGCAGGGCGTCCACCAGGAAGATGGTGAGGCGCTTGGCGCCGGCCAGACAGAGCAGGGTCGCGGTGGTCCCGACGACCAGGAGCACCAGCTCCTTGATGAAGGTGTACCGGTCCAGCTGGAACAACTGGTAGGGCAGGGCCGCCAGCACCACCGCGGTGGCGCCGGCCTGCAGCACCAGCAGGGCGAGCAGACCGCGATCGGCCGGCCGGCGCAGCGGAGCTCCGCTGGGTCGGGGATACTCGGGGAGCAACGACTCTCCTCGAATGGTCGTCGTATGGCCTCAGTGGAAGCGGTTGCCGTAGCGGCCGGCGCCGCCCGTCGCCCAGGGGCGGTACCGGTTGGCGAACTCGATGCGATCGGCCACGTCGGGGTGGCTGTCGCGCCAGAGGTGATCCAGCACCCCGGTGCGCGGTACCGCAAGGTTCTCCTGCTGCAGCTTCACGAACGTGCGGGCTGCGGCCTGGTTGTCCCGGGTAATCTCCAGCCCGAACCGGTCGGCCTCGTGCTCCATGTACCGGCTGGTGGCCAGCACGACCGGCGTCACCGCCAGCGACACCACGCCGGCCACCAGGATCAGCAGCGGCAGCGAAGCCGGGTCGTCCAGGCGCTCGAAGCCGAACCGGCGGCCCCAGCGCGTC
>DASSMN010000168.1:0-2099 GCA_035688885.1 Gemmatimonadales bacterium | reverse complement strand
GTCGCCGTCCAGCCAGACTGGACCGTCGCCCCGCGAGCCATAGAGCCTCGCGAGGACATCAACGTAGCGAGGAAAGTCGGGCCGTCGGGCCCATGGATGCCGGGCTTGCGCGATCATCGCGCGGAGCTGCGCACGCACCGGCTCCTGGGCCCTGGCGGCGCTCGCGCCGAACAGCAGGACGAGCACGACGCTGTGCCAGAGGCGCGGCGGCCTCACGCCCGTGGCCCTCGCACCAGTTTGAGGCCTTGACCGATGACCCCGGGCGCCGCGCCGAGCGCCAACACCAGCAGCCAGTCGCCCGGGGCGAGCGTCGCCACGTGCAGCGTCCTGGCCAGGGTCGGAACGGCGGCCGCGAGCACCTGCAGCACCAGCGCGAGCAGCGCCGCGCCGAAGGCAAAGCGGTTGGCGAAAATCCGTCGCAGGCCGAGGACCGGGGTGGCGCTCCGCGCGTTCCCCAGATGGAAGATCTGCGCGAAGGCGAGCGTCATGAAGGTGAGCGTACCGGCGAGCGCGAGGTCGCCTCGGCGGAGGCCCGCCGCGAAGGCCGCCAGCGAAACCAGAGCGATGAGCGCCGCGTACCCGGCCGCCGCCGCGAGCGCGCGCCCGGCCAGAAGCGGTGCCCGGGCATCGGTCGGCGTCCGTCGCATGATGCCGGGCTCACCCGGCTCGACCGCGAGCGCGAGTGCAGGCAGGGTGTCGGTCAGCAGATTGAGCCACAGAATCTGCAGTGGAGCCAACGCCGCCGGATATCCTGCCGCGCTCGCCCCCAGCAGGACCATGATCTCGGCCAGGTTGCAGCTGCACAGGTAGGCGACGAACTTGCGCACGTTGGCGAGGATCACGCGGCCTTCCTCGATGGCGGCGCCGATGGTGACGAACCGGTCGTCTTCCAGGATCACGTCCGCCGCCTCTTTCGCGACATCGGTGCCCCGCCCGCCCATCGCCACGCCGATGTCCGCCTTCCGGAGCGCGGCCCCGTCGTTCACGCCGTCGCCCAGCATCGCGACGGTCTCGCCCTGCCGCTGGAGCGCGGCGACGATGCGGAGCTTGGACTCGGGACTGACCCGCCCATAGACGGCGACCCGCGTGACCAGCGCGTCGAGCTCCGCCTCCGACACGCGGCCGACGTCGCCCGCGGATGCCGCCTCGTCACCCTCTGCTATTCCCAGCTCGCGCGCCAGGGTGGTGGCCGTCAGCCGGTGATCGCCGGTGATCATCACGGTTCGAATCCCGGCCTCGCGGAAGGCGCGCACCGTCTCGCGCACGCCTTCGGCCGGCGGGTCGCTGAGACCGATGAAGCCCAGCCAGGTGAGGTCCGTCAGCGCTTCTTCCGTCGGCCCGGCCACCGTGCCGGCGGCGAGGCCGAGCACCCGCAGTCCGCGAGCGGCCAGCTCGTGATCCTGGGCCAGCACCCCTTGGCGCTCCGCCGCGCCGAGCGGCCGAGCCGCATCGTGCCGGGCGATGCGCCCGCAGCGCTCGAGCACCGCCTGAGGCGCTCCCTTGACCTGCGCGAGCAGGGTGTCGCCCCGATCGTGGTAGGTGGCCATCAACCGGCGATCGCTGGAGAACGGCAGCTGTGCGACCTGGGGCCACTCGGCGAGCAGCTCGCTCCGGGAAAGCCCGGCCTTCTCGCCCAGCACGAGCAGGGCGATGTCGGTCGGATCGCCCACGCCGTCCCAGGACCCGTCCGAGCGGCGCAGCTCAGCCCCGTTCGCGAGCACGCCCGTGCGGACGGCGTTCGCCAGGAGCTCGTCCTCGGTGGGGTCGATGCGGGCGCCACGGATCTGGAACTCGCCGACCGGATCGAGCCCCGCTCCGGTGATGGCCACCTCGCGCTCGGGCAGCCGGATGACCGTCGCCGTCATTCGGCCCGCGGTCAGGGTCCCGGTCTTGTCGGTGCAGATCACCGAGGCCGATCCGAGCGCCTCGACGACCGGGAGGTGGCGGATCAGCGCGCGGCGGCGGGCCATGCGCCGGACACCGACCGCCATCGCGATCGTGCCCACGACGGGCAGGCCCTCGGGCACCGCCGCGACGGCGAGGGCGATGGCGGTCTGGAGCAGGCGGCCCATCGGCTCGCCCTGCCACACGCCCAGCAG
>DASSMN010000360.1:0-4108 GCA_035688885.1 Gemmatimonadales bacterium | reverse complement strand
CGTCGTCGTCGCGCGGCGAATGGATCGGGTGCCGCGTCCGCTAGCGCTGGTGGTCCATCTCGCCGCGTCGCTGGCCGTGTCGGGCGTGCACCTGGCGGCGGTGGGCTGGCTCTACTGGTGGACCATCACCCGGCCGGTGTTGCGGTTCCTCCCCGCCGCCGCGCAGGCGAGAGTGGGCACGCCGTTGGGCCAGATCGAGGCGTTCCTCAACGGCTATCTGGTCGTAGACGTGATGACCTACGCGGCCGTCGTGGTGACCTGGTACGCGCTCGAGTTCCATCGCCGGCTGCGCGAGCGGGAGCTGACGGCGCTGGCCCTCGAGGCCCGGGCCGCGGCCCTGGAGTCGCAGATGCACGAGGCTCGGCTCAGCGCGCTTCGGATGGAACTCAACCCGCACTTCCTCTTCAACGCACTCAATTCGGTGGCCGGGCTGGTGCGGCGGGGAGAGGGCTCGCAGGCCATCGAAGTGCTGTCCCGCCTGGGCGGCCTGCTTCGGCTCACGCTCGAGCGCGAGGACGGGCACGAAGTTCCCCTGGGCCGTGAGCTGGAGCTGCTCGAGCTCTACCTCGGCATCGAGCGGGTGCGCTTCCTTGACCGGCTCAGTGTCGACGTCGACATCGAGCCCGCGGCCCGCGAAGCCTTGGTGCCCGCCTTCGTGCTCCAGCCGCTGGTCGAGAACGCGGTGCGCCACGGCATCGCCCGCGTGCCCCGGGCCGGCCGCATTACGATCGGCGCCCGACTGGTCGGCCCGGAGCTCGCGATCGAGATCACCGACACCGGCCCGGGCATCGCGACCGGCCCCTGCGCACGCGAAGGGCTGGGGCTCCGGAATACCCGCGCCCGGCTTCAGCAACTCTACGGCGCCGCCGCGGCACTCAGGCTCGAGCCGCGCCCGAGCGGCGGCACCATCGCCACCCTTTCCCTCCCGGCCCGCGCCCATGCCTGACCCGACCTCCGCACCGATCCGCGTCGTGATCGTGGACGACGAGCCCCTGGCGCGCGACTGCGTGCGCCTGGCGCTCGCTCCCGACGCCGACTTCCTCGTGGTGGCTGAATGCGGCGACGGCGGTGCCGCCGTGGACGCGATCCGGCGGCACCGGCCCGACCTGGTGTTCCTCGACGTGCAGATGCCCGGCGTCGACGGGTTCGAGGTGATCGAGGCGGTCGGACCCGAGCGAATGCCGGCCGTCGTGTTCGTCACCGCGTTCGATGCCTATGCGGTGCGCGCGTTCCGCACCCACGCCCTCGACTACCTCCTCAAGCCGTTCGACGACCAGCGCTTCGCCGAGACCTGCCGGCGCGCCCGGGAGCTGCTGCGGGCATCACGCGCCGGCGAGACCGAGCGGCGGCTGGCCGCCCTCCTGGCCGGCCGCTCGTACGCGACGCGCCTGCTGGTGCGCCAGGGAGATCGGCTGGAGTTTCTTGCGGTCGCGGACGTGGACTGGTTCGAGGCCTCGGGCAACTACGTGCGGGCCCACGCGGGGCCGCGCTCGGAGCAGATCCGGATCACGCTCGCGGGGCTGCTCGAGCGGCTCGACCCCGCGGTGTTCGCGCGGATCCACCGCTCCGTCATCGTGAATCTCGGCCGCATCAGAGAGATGCATCCCTGGTACGGCGGCGACTACACCGCGGTCCTGGCCGACGGCCGGGAGCTTCGGGTGAGCCGGTACTATCGGGCCGGGCTGCTGCGAACGGTCGGGTAGCCGGAGGTTGGTAGGCGCTAAGCGGTAAGCGGTAAGCGGGAATAGCACACCAGCCACCAGGGAGTATGCGGCTACCGCTTACCGCGCACCTGACCGATCATCCCCCCGCCACGCCGCCCGCCGCCGCCCTGCGCGTCCCGTCCCGCCGTCGTCTCCACCCGTCCTGCCACACGTCCCCCTGGCATCCGACACCGCTCGGATCACCTCACCCGGATGCCAGGAGGACGTCATGCACCCTCGTACCATCGCGCGCTCGGCGCTGTCGGCGCTGTGTGTGCTCGGCTTTGCCTGTTCCAGCGACGACACGCCGGCAGGGCCCCCGGCCACCGATCCGGCGGTTGCAGGCGGGCCGGCACTCGCACTCTTCGGCCTGGGCGGCACGGGCCACGACTGCCGATCCGCGGAGCACCGCCAGTTCGTTTTCTGGATCGGCCGCTGGCAGGTGCCCACCGGAGGCGCACCGAGCGCCGACTTCATCACCAGCGGCCTCGCTGGGTGCGCCATCTTCGAGGATTGGCACGGCGCGGGTGGCTTCCACGGCCGCAGCATGAGCGCCTTCGACGCCTCCGACGGCCAGTGGCACCAGCACTGGGTCGATGACCACGGCTTCTTCCCGCTGTATCTCACCGGCGGGTTCGACGCCGGCCGGATGGTCATGGAGGATTCGTACCTGAACCCCCGCACCGGCGTCGAGCTGATCACCAGCCGTTACACCTGGACCGCCCCATCGGCGGACGAGGTCGAGCAGCTCATCGAGACCTCGGTGGACGGCGGGCCCTTCACCGGCGGCACGCTGTTCTATCATCGGACCGCCAACCCGATCGTGCCGCCGTCGCCGGATCCCGGCATCTGCACGTTCGCGGCGTTCGACTTGTTCCGCGAGTTCGACTTCACCCTGGGCCAGTGGACGGTCGAGACCGATGGCCCCGGGCTCAGCAGCGTGCAATTGAGCGAACATCACCCCATCCAGAGCGAGATCAGCTCCGACCTGGGCGGCTGCCTTTACGAGGAGAAATTGACCGGCTCCCAGGGCTACGAGGCCCGCGTCTTCACTAACATCCGCCCCATCGACGAGATCTGGCGCCGTACCTACGTGGACAACCGCGGCCTCCGCGTCTTCCTCACCGGCCCGCGGATTCAGGACGGCAAGATCACCCTGTCGGGCACCATGCCGCGGAACGACGGCAGGACGGACCAGGTGCGGGTGACGTTCGAGCCGACCGACGCCACGCACTTCATCGAGCGGTGGGAGCGGGCGAAAAGCAACGGCGGCTGGGAGGATCTGGTCACGGCGAGGTACTCGAGGCAGTGACGGGAGGGCGGAAGGACGGGTGGACGGGTGGAGGGGTGGACCCCCGATGTTGCTGTAGGTCCTCCCGTCCACCCGTCTTCCCGTCCACCCGTCCCTTCCGCACCTTGCAACGCAACCACCTGCATTGGCTCGCGACCTGCAAGCCCTCGTGGCATCGTGATGCCATCGTCCCGTCAATCTCTTAGCCACCGTCCAACTCTTCAGAATTGCGAGCCGCCGGCCGACATCCGATCGTGAGCAGGCCCAAGCGCGGTGGTGGGGTGAGCGAGGGTTGGGCTCTCACCGAAAGGCATCTCCGTACAGGAGGCGGCATGCGCAGCATGTCCCGATCGGGGCCTCTCTTGGCCGCGGCGTTCATGGTCGTGTTCACCGGCTGCGACCAGAGCACCGATCCTACCGCGAGTCAGGCCTCGACCACGAGCCCGGCGCTGGCCGTCGCCACGACCGGCAACGGCGCGCCCAGCGGGGCTCACTACAACCTCAACATCATCGGCGTGCCGAAGGACAAGTCGCCCAGCTTCGACGGCGGGAGCGGGCGCCGGATCTTCGTGGACCTCGGCAAGACGGGGGCCGCGAGCAACACCCGGATCAACCTGACCGAGGGCGACTTCGCGGTGCTCGACGCCAACGGGACCGACGGCACGGCGGCCTTCCAGCTGCCGAACCCCGACCCCGACGGCGACGGCACCACGTCGTACTCGGTCTACGTCCGCGCGCTGGGCAAGCCGGGCGGCAAGGCCACCATGCAGTCGTGCTACGAGGACGTCGACGGGACCTGGTGCGCGGCGGACTTCGCGGGCGGCGTCGAGCCCATCACCCTGCAGCACACCAAGGGCGGCGCGTCCAAGTTCACCAACGTGTCGAAGGACCTGCTGTACGTGGACTACTGTACCGCCTGGTCCGCCGGCCCTGACACCATCCTGGGCACCGCGGACGACGTGTGCACGGCGACCAGCCAGGTGCCGCTGTTCGGCAACGACCTGCTGTCCTACTACTGGTCGTACGACAACGAGGGTCTCAAGCTGGCGCAGCTTCGGTTCTACGAGGTGCCGACGACGGTGACATTCTAGGAGGAGGGCGGAAGGACGGAAGG
>DASSMN010000198.1:0-8417 GCA_035688885.1 Gemmatimonadales bacterium | reverse complement strand
GGCGAGCGGTTCGCGGCTCAGCGCCGCACCACCACGCCGCTCGAGGCGGGGGCCGCGGTGGTCACCGGTGCCGGCGATCTGCCGGCCGGCCTGGCCCTGCACGTGGTGGTGGCGGACGAGCGCGGGGCAGCCGGCGCCGATCGCATCCGGCGAGCGCTGGTGTCGGCCTGGCAGCGCGCGAGCGACTGGCAGCTCCGGCGCCTGGCCGCGCCCCTGGTAGGCGCCGACGGTGGTCCGCTCACCGGGCCGGAGGCGGCGCGGCTGCTGGTGGAGACCTTCCGGGACCAGGCCGATAACAGATTGGAGCTGGTGCTCGTCGTCGACTCGTCGGACCGTGAGGCGGTGGAAGCCATCGTGGGGAGGACGCAGGCGTGATCCGGTTGCAGGAACTCACCAAGCGCTACGGCAAGTTCACGGCGGTGGATGGCATCGACCTCGAGGTGCCGCGCGGGGAGCTGTTCGGGCTGCTGGGGCCCAACGGCGCCGGCAAGACCACCTCGATCCGGATGATCGCCGGCATTCTCCGACCCACCAGCGGCACGGTGACCATCGGCGGCGTCGACATCCAGGCCCGCCCGCTCGAGGCCAAGGCCCGGCTGGGCTACATCCCGGACCGGCCCTTCGTCTACGACAAGCTGACCGGCGGCGAGTTCCTCCGCTTCGCGGCCGCGCTGTACGGCATGCAAGGGCCGGTGGTCGAGCGCCGGATCGACGAGCTGCTGGGCGTGTTCGAGCTGACGCCGTGGAAAGGGGAGCTCACCGAGACCTACAGCCACGGGATGCGTCAGAAGCTGATCATCGCGAGCGCGCTGGTGCACCGTCCCGAGGTCATCGTGGTCGACGAGCCGATGGTCGGCCTCGACCCCAAGAGCGCCCGCCTGCTCAAGGACCTGTTCCGCGAGTTCGTGAGCCGAGGCGGCACGGTGCTGATGAGCACGCATACGATGGAGATCGCCGAGGTGATGTGCGATCGCATCGCGATCGTGTACCGGGGCAAGATCGCGGCCCAGGGCACCATGGCGGAGCTCCGCCAGCAGACCTCCTCGGAGGGCATGAGCCTGGAGGACCTGTTCCTCAAGCTCACCGGCGGTCACCACTCCCAGCGGCTCGACGCCGTGCTCGACGCGTGACCGACGCCATACGCCGCCAGCCCAGCCTGTGGACGATTCTCACGCCCAAGCGACAGGGCGTGGTGGTGCGGGTGCGCCACGAGCGCCGGGGCTCCTGGGCCAAGGTCCTGCTCCTCGGTATCACCGGCATCGGGTTCTGGTCCGCCGTCTTCGGCATTGCCTACCGGGTGCTGCGCTACATCCGCGACGTGCCCGATCTCGGGAGCCTGCTGGCGGGGAAGATGCTCAGCGTCATCCTCCTCGCTTTCCTCTCGATCCTGCTGCTCTCCAACATCATCACCGCACTCTCCACCTTCTTTCTCGCCCGCGACCTGGACCTCCTGGTGGGCGCGCCGATCGGCTGGCTCCGGCTGTACCTCGCCAAGCTCGCGGAGACGGTGGTCCACTCGTCGTGGATGGTGGCGCTGCTGGCGCTGCCCATTCTCACCGCCTACGGCATCGTGTTCGAGGGCGGCCCGCTGTTCCCCCTGGTGGCGCTCGGGGCGCTGGTGCCGTACCTCGTCATGCCCGGTGTCGCCGGGACCATCTTCACCGTGCTGCTGGTCAACGTCTTCCCTGCTCGCCGCACCCGCGAGCTGCTGGGCCTCATCGGCCTCGGCGGGTTGGCCGTGCTGGTGCTGGTGTTCCGGTTCATCCGACCCGAGCAGCTGGCCCGGCCGGAGGGATTCCAGAACTTCGTCGACTATCTCCGGGTGCTGAAGGCGCCGACCAGCCCGTGGCTGCCCAGCGAGTGGTCGGCGGAGATGCTGATGAACTGGCTGACCCGCGTGGCCGACCCGTGGCCGATCGTCAAGCTGTGGGTTATCGGCGCGGCCTGTCTCGGGATCGGCGCGCTGGTGCACCGCCGGCTGTTTCTGCCGGGCTACTCGAAGGCGCAGGAAGGCGCCGCCCGCAAGGTGCGGCGGCCGCTCCGCGGTCCGGCCGCCAGGGTGCTCGGCTGGCTTCCGCCTCAGAAGCGCGAGTTCTTGTTCAAGGACATGCGGCTGTTCTTCCGCGACAACACGCAGTGGAGTCAGCTGATCCTGCTGGTGGTGCTGGTTGCGATCTACATCTTCAACATCAAGTCGCTCCCGATCCACTCGGGGGAGCGGATTCCGTTCGCGCTGGTCACCGTCATCTCGTTCCTCAACCTCGGCCTGGCGGGCTTCGTGCTGTCGGCGGTCGCGGCCCGATTCATCTTTCCCGGGATCTCGCTCGAGGGGCGCCAGATGTGGCTGCTCCGGTCGAGCCCGCTGGATCCCCGC
The DNA here is from genome assembly GCA_035688885.1 of Gemmatimonadales bacterium. Taxonomy (GTDB): domain Bacteria; phylum Gemmatimonadota; class Gemmatimonadetes; order Gemmatimonadales; family GWC2-71-9; genus CAVVWJ01. Next base: position 6,043 of record DASSMN010000198.1, on the reverse strand, counting down.
AGCATGCTGTGGAGCAAGTACTGGATGGGCACGGTGCCGCTGCTGCTCCTCGCGGTGGGCATTACCCTCCTCACCAACAGGCTGCTCGAGGTGAGTGCGTTCATGATGATGACCAGCCTGATCACGATCGTGCTCTACACCATGGCGGTGAGCGCGCTCGCTCTCACCTTCGGCGTGTTCTATCCCCAGTTCGCCACCGAGAACGCGGCCCAGATCCCGACCAGCTTCGGGGGGGTGGTGTACATGATGGCGAGCCTGTGCCTTCTCGCGGTCGTGATCATGATCGAAGCCTTCCCGGTGGCCGCGCAGCTCCGCGCCTGGCAGCGCGGCCAGCAGCTGCAGCCGACGCCTCAGCTGCTGCTCGCGGGGGCCCTGGTGGTCGGCCTCTGCGTGGCAGCCACGCTGGTGCCGCTCCGGCTCAGCGCGCGTCGGCTCGAGCTCATGGAGTGGTAGCATGAGCGGCATCGCCATCGACCTGTACAGCGATACCGTCACTCGGCCCACGCCGGCCATGCGCCGGGCCATGGCCGAAGCCGACGTGGGCGACGAGCAGAACCGGGAAGACCCGACCGTCAATCGGCTGCAGGAGATGGTGGCGGCATTGCTCGGCAAGGAAGCCGCGCTGTTCCTCCCCAGCGGGACCATGTGCAACCAGGTGGCCTTCGCGGTGCACTGCCGCCCGGGGGACGAGATCCTGCTGCACGAGACCGCGCATCCGCTGCTCTACGAGTCGGGCGGGCCCGCCGCCCTGGTCGGCGCCATCATGCGTCCGCTGTCCGGCCCCCGCGGCATGTTCACCGCCGACCAGGTTCGCCAGGCGGTGCGGCCGGCCGTGCACTACATGCCGCCCACCCGGGCCCTCTCCATCGAGCAGACGGCCAACATCGTGGGGGGCGCCTGCTGGCCGCTGGAACAGATCGAGCAGGTGTGCGCCGCGGGGCACGCCGCCGGTCTGGTGTGCCACATGGACGGCGCTCGCCTGATGAACGCCGCGGTGGCCAGCGGGACGTCGGCAGATCAGTTCGCGCGGCCGTTCGACAGCGTCTGGCTGGATCTGACCAAGGGCCTGGGGGCGCCGGTGGGCGCGGTCCTGGCCGGGTCGGAGGACTTCATCGAGCAGGCGTGGGTGTTCAAGCAGCGGCTGGGCGGGGCCATGCGTCAGGCCGGTATCATCGCGGCCGCGGGCATCTACGCGCTCGAGCACCACGTGACACGTCTGGCCGAGGACCACGAGCGCGCGCGCCGGTTGGCCGCAGGCCTGGCCGAGCTCGCGGGCATCGCGGTAGACGCCGATCGAGTCGATACCAACATCGTGATCTTCGACGTGCGCGGCACCGGCCTGACCGGCGAGGAGTTCGGACATCGTACGCTGGAGCGGTTCGGCGTGCGCTTCTCGGTGCTGGGCCCTACGCTGGTTCGAGCCGTCACCCACCTGGACCTCCCGCCGGATGGAGTCGAGCGCGCGCTGTCGGCCGCGCGGGCCGCGCTCCGCGGCTGAGTCGTCCCGCCGCAGTCACTCCCGCGAGGGCGGCCGCCGTGGCCGCCCTTTTTCGTTCCCTCCAGCGAATTGACGATCCGTAGAAGCCGAGCGGCCCCTCCTACGTTGGCCTCGCCGTCGCACCCGAGCGCGGCCGTCAGCGCGAGAGACTCACTCAAGGAGGAGCCATGTCACGCGCATCCCACCTCGCCCTGCTCGCGCTGCTGGTCGGCGCGGGCGCCTGTTCCGACCGCGGGGCACCCGCCCCCACCGCGCCGCCCGATGAGCACGCCATGGCCGCGGGCGCTGCGCCGGCTACCCACGCCGGCACTGGGAGCGGGGCCGCCGGGCGTGCCGCCCAGGAACGGCTTGCCCGGCGGGTGGCGCTGGCCCTGTCCGACCCGGCGTTCCGTGCTGGCATCAAGGCCGACTTCGATCGCTCGCCGGTCCGCGAGCACAAGGTGCACTTCCAGCGCTGGCTCGTGGGGTCGGACCGCCGCGCGCTGAGCGCCCTGGCCAGGGCCGCGCGCGAGCCCGACGCGGCTGTGGACGCCGACGCGCGCACCGCCCCCGCGCTCGAGATGTACATCCCGGTACCCGCGCACCGCGCCGCCTGGACCGGCGGCGAGGACATCCTGGTCGCCACCGAGCAGCAGGACCATGAAGCTCCGGTCGCTTTCGACACCCGTGGACGGCGGCGGGTCTTGAGCCCCGACACGCCCCCAGCGACGCCGGTGATCGCGGTCGTCCCGGTGGAAACCAACTTCGACGCGGCGCGGGTAGCGAAATTTATCGGCGGTGGCGACACGCCGGTCCCGCCGCCACCCGGCCTCTATCTGACGGACGCCCACTTCGTCCAGGACTTTGAAGGTTGGTTGAAGGGCAGCCCCGAATATGAGCTGCATGTTCTGGGTCAGTCGGGCGCCACCGATTCGCTCACCAGCTATCAATGTGTCGGCGAGCATGCGGGCGCGCCGTACGCCTTCGATCAGAACTCGCTCGACTGGAGCGGGAACGTCCTGGTGTTCAGCCAAACTCAGCTCAACAGCTACCGTGCGGCCCATCCCAACCAGAACATCCGGCTGCTCGCCGTCGAGGACGACGACGGTGCCTGCCAGATCCGGCTCGATGGCAATCGGTTCAAGACGTTCATGAGCGTGCTGCAGGCCGCCTATCCCAACCTCACGGGGGGCAAGGACAGCACCCTCAGCACGCTGGCCCGGATCTACAAGCGCGCCAACGCGCTGCAGCGAATCCTGAAGGCGGCGTACTCGTGGATCACCTCGCAGGACGACCTGATCGGCAACGCCATCGAGGACACCGTGGTGGGCGAGTACCACACGGGCTTCAATTGGGTCGTGCGAGGGGAGAACAACGTGACCAACGGCTGGCTCAAACTCCAGATGCGGTGACCCCATGACACGCCTTCATGCCCGCGCGGCCCTGATCGCCGTGCTGACGCTGGGCAGCCATCCAAGCGCTACCGCCCAATGGGCCGTCAGCATCGGCGTTCGAGCCCCGCGGTTTTCGGGCGCGGCCGTCGAGCCGGCCACCGGCCGCTCGCTTCGGCCCTATCGGCCAACCGTCCTCGAGGCCGGCCTCGATCGATCCGGGCCTCGCGTGGGCATGGGGGTGCGGGTCCACTACGCATCGAGCAGCCTGGCGCTCGAAGGCTCGGACGGCCTCTCCGCGGTCAAGGATGCGCTCAGTGTCTACGGCGCGGAAGCGTTCGTGATCCTGAAGGTCGCACGGCTGGGTCCGGAAGGGATTTTACGAATCACTGGCGGGCCGCTGCTGGAAGTCTGGAAGCTGCCGGACATCGGTTCGCACGCGCGGCTGGGCGCGGCGGCGGCGCTCGAGCTCACGGTCCCGTTCGGCGGCCGCTGGGGCGGCGTCGCCAGGGTTGGCGGGGCGGTCACGCCCGCCTCGCCCTTCACCCGCGAGGACCTCGGTCCCGACCTCGAGCCACGTGCCCTGTGGCGAAGGGAAGTGGCCGCGTCGCTCTGCTATCGGTTGTGACGGAATCAGGCGGCCACGCCGGCCCCGCATTGAGCGCAGAACCGGCTGTCGGCGCCGAGCGCCGCCCCACAGTCGGCGCAGGCACCACCCTCGCGCAGGCGCTGGCTGCAGGTCGAGCAGAACACCGCGTCGGCTTCCGGACGGGGTCCGCAGGTCGAGCAGGATGGCGCGCCCGGTGGCGCCGCGGTCGCAGCGGAGCGGAGGGCACGGACCCTGGCAGCGATCAGAACCTCGACGTCACCGCCCGCCGCCACCTGGGGCGCCTCGGCTCGGAGTGCCTCGAGCGCCGCACCGGTGTACTTGGCCTTGAGCAATGCGTAGTCCTCGTCGGAAAGCTTCCCGGTTTCCCGGTCGAACTCGATTTCCTTGAGGGCCGCCAGCGCCACGCCCTTGGGCGTGTCTTCCGGATCCGGCGGCTCGTATACCGCGGGGCGTGCAGGCGCCGGCGCCAGCAAGGGTTGGAGGATCAACCACACGGCGGCCAGCCCCACCACCGTGGCCGCAATGATCTCCAGCGCCATCAATCCTCGACCTCGGCGAGAGCCTGGCGCAGCCGCTCCATCTCCTCCGCACTGGCCGTCGGCGCAAGGGCACCGGGCCCCGGCTCGGCGGCCGCAACAGCCCCACGCCGCCGCACCACGAGCATCACCAGCGCCGCACCCACCGAGAGAATGGCCGCTCCGGGGACCAGGTAGCCGGCGAGGTTGAAGCCCTTGGGCTTGGGCGCCATGAGCGCCTTCTCGCCGTACTTGGCCACGAACGCGTCGAGGACCTGCTGCGCGGTCTTCCCCTGACTCCGGAGCGCCAGGACCTCGCGGTGAAGCCGGGGGCTGTACGTGCAGGAGAAATCGGTGGTGCGGCAGGTGAACACGTCGAGGGTACAGCCGCAATTGCAGGCCAGCCGGGTCTCGATCGCCTGAATCTCGGCTTCGTTCTCGTCGGCCTCGGTGGGGGCGCGCGGCGTGCCGATCGCCGTCGGGTCGCGCAGCGTGCCCACCGAGCCGCGGCCCGCCAATGAGTCCTGCACCTGGGGCCCCAGGACCGGTACCGCGGCCCACGCCAGGCCGAACCGAAGGAACTCCCGCCGACTCCCACGCCCGTCCATCGCGCTCACTCCTGCCCCGCGCCTACCAGCGACACGCCGTAACCGCTCTGCGCCGGCCGGCTCGCGGTCATCACCGGCCCACCGCCCGGCCACATGGTCACGAGCCCGCCGAAGGCGAGCACGAACCCGCCGAACCACACCCACCAGACCAGCGGGTTGATGTTGAAGCGGTAGACCGCCTCTTCCGTTCCGTTGACCGCACCGGCGAACACGAGGTACAGGTCCTCGCGCAGCCCGCTCCGGATGCCGACCTCGGTGGACGGCTCGAACGTAGGCCGCTTGAAGCTGTCGACGTGCTGCCGCTTCTCGCTGGTCAGCAGGCCGGCTGGCCTGCCGTCAATCGCCACCTGAACCGTCGCCGCGCTCACGAGGCGGTTGAGCGCCTCGTACTGCGAGATCCCGACGTGGGTGAACCGGTAGGTGTGTCCGAACGGGCTCGTGAGCTCGATCGACTCACCCGGCTTGAGGGTGGCTTCCCGCTGGACCTTGAACGCCATCCCCGCGAAGGCCACGAAATAGATGAGGACGCCGACGTGCACGATGTAGCCACCGTACCGGCGCCGGTTCCGCTCGATGAGCCGGAAGAACGCCACCGGCACCGACTCGTGATGCATCCGCCGGCGGGCCCGCACGCCGCGGTAGAACTCCTGCACTACCGTGCCGGCCACGAAGGCCGCGAGGGTAATGGCCATCGTGACATAGAAGTCCCGAACGCCGGCGGCCAGCATTCCGATTAGCGCGACGCCGGCGGCGGCGCTGGGCGCCACGAACTGCCGCCGCAGGTTGGCCGGCGAGGCCTTGCGCCAGGCGATGAGCGGCCCGATGCCGGTGAGCCCCAGCAGCAGCAGTCCCAGCGGGACATTGACCCGATTAAAGAACGGCGGACCCACGGTGATCTTGGTGCCCCGCACCGCTTCCGACAGGATCGGGAACAGCGTGCCCCACAGCACCGAGAAGGCGATCCCCACCAGCAGCAGATTGTTGAACAGGAACGCGGCCTCGCGGCTCACCATCGACTCGAGCTGGACCTCCGCCTCGAGCTCCGGCCAGCGAGTGTACAGCAGAGTAAACGAGAGCACCGCGGCCAGCGTGAGGAACGCGAGGAAGAAGTAGCCCACATTGGACTGCGTGAAGCTGTGCACGCTGGCGATCACGCCTGACCGGGTGATGAACGTCCCGAAGATGCTCAGCAGGAACGTGCCCACGATGAGGCCCAGGTTCCAGCGCTTGAGCATCCCCCGCTTCTCCTGGATCATCACCGAATGGAGAAAGGCGGTCATGGTGAGCCAGGGGAGGAAGCTCGCGTTCTCCACCGGGTCCCACGCCCAGTAGCCGCCCCAGCCCAGCTCCACGTAGGCCCACCACATGCCCAGCGTGATCCCGATGGAAAGGAACAGCCAGCTCACCAACGTCCACTTCCGGATGGCCTGGATCCAGCCGGT
>DASSMN010000517.1:0-2495 GCA_035688885.1 Gemmatimonadales bacterium | reverse complement strand
GGCGACTCGACTGGGAGGCCGGCGGTCGATTCCGCGCCGCCGCCGACGGTGCCCGGATGGGAGGCCACCAATCGCCCAACCGCCCGATCCTTCTTCGGCCGCCTCGGCTACCTGCAGGTCCACGTGATGGTGCGGGCCGCGGAGGTGACCCGGGAACAGACGATTGCGCTGGCGAATCGCATCCGCGGCAAGATCGCCGACCTGCCGTTCCCCTCGGACCGCCGCGGCGTGCCGCCCAATCCCGACCCCTGCGTGCTGGTGACCGTCCAGGAAGCGGAGGCGGTGCTCGGCAAGCTGGTCGTGCCGCCCTACCGCTCGGACGAAGGCACCCCGCTCGCGATCGAGAACGGGAAGAGCTGCAGTTATCTCACTGCCGGGCACCACGCCCTGGTGCTCACCCCGACCTGGGAATACGGCGGCATGGCCTACGATGCCACCAAGCTGGGCGGCATCGTGGAGAAGATCGCGCCCGCGCTCCACAACGACGCAGCCGACACCCTCGACACCGGTCCCTGGGAGGAGGCGGGCGCGAACCCCGCGACCGGCGAGCTCTACTTCCTCAAGGGGGAGCGCTTCCTCGAGGTCGGCTACCTCAGCTCGGCCACCGACATGAACGGCGCGGTCCGGCTGGCCAGCATCGCGCTGGGGCGATTGTAGGCCGGCATCCATGCTCACTCGCAATCGGAGGTAACCCGTGTCACGCAGATTTCAATCGGTCGCGCTGGCGCTGTGCTCCGCCTTCGCGGCCTGGGGGTTTGCCTGCGGCGAGCGTGCCTCCGGTGAGACTGAAGCGGGCGGATCGGCCGCGGCCAAGGCGGCGAGCGGCCCCGGCGGGTGTCCGAGTGCCGACCAGATGAAGCAGGCCGCCGGGTTCGAGCTCCGGTTCGTCCAGTCCATCGGGCGGACGCCGGACGCCTGGATGGCATGCCAGTACGAGATGACCGGACGCTATCGCGGCACCTTCCTCGAGGTCATGGGCGAGCCCTCGGCAAAGGCCGACTCGGTCTTCGGCGACATGAAGCGCGCGGTCAAAGGCATGAAAGGCATGAACGCGGAGCTCGACCAGCTCGACATCGGCAGCCCGGGATGGGGCTACGGCTCCAATTCGTTGAGCGAGGCGGCGGCGGTCGTCGGCCCGCACGTGTGGCATGCCAGGCTCGAATACCTGATGGCGGACGGCATCGGGGACCAGAAGGACGCCATGGTCCGCGTGCTCAAGCTGGTCGCCCACTGATCGAGGCGCCGTGCGGACCCTGTTCAAGCTGATCGGATACCTGTCGCTGCTCGTCGTGCCGCTCCTCGCCGCCTCACTCTGGCTCGACACCTACGGGGAGACGGCCACCGGCACGGTGACCGGGAAACGAGAGGAGATCCACGCGGAGAACGAGCCGACCGGCGGCTGGTACAGCCAGCGATTCCTCCTGGTCGACTTCCCACGACTGGCGGCCGTGGGCCTTCAGGGCTCGGTGCCGGTGGACTCGGCGCAGTACGCCGCGTTCCACAGCGGGGACCGGGTCCGGGTCCGCTATCCCTCCTGCTGCCCGATCTTCCTGCGGCTCGAGGGCCGAACGACTCGCCAGGTCGCCTGGGACGCGGTGCGGCGCTTCGGGTCCAGTCCGGTGCTCGACTGGGTGCTGGTCGGCGCCGTCGCCCTTCTCCTCGCTGCGCGCCTCGCGACGCCGATCGTGATGCTCACCGGGGCCGCCTGGCTGGGCGCCGGCCTGCTGTTCCTGTTTCCCGCACGCCCGCCGAGAACCCCGAGCGGCGTCGAGACCTCGGCGCGGGTCGCCGGCATCCTCACGGTGAGCGAGAGTCCTCGGCGGAGCCAGCACCGGTCGAGGAGCTCGTCGCACCCGGAGCGGCTTCGGGTCCCCTACCAGGTGGTGCAGCTTCGGCTGGTTCCCCGGGCCGGCGCCGACTCGGTGCTCGCCGTGGACGAGGTGGACGCGGGTTCGGCGCCGTCGCTCGCGCCCGGAGCCGTGGTTCGGGTGCGGTACCAGCCGGCTGCGCCGCGCGAGGCCATGCTGGTCGAGGGTACCCGGACCTTCCGCCAGCGCAATCGGTTTCATTTCCTGTTCCTGGTGCTCGGCGCGGGCGCCATCGGCATCGCGGCGGCACTGGCCTGGCGACTCCGCGGGCGGCGCGCGACGGCGGTGAGATGAGCGACGCGGCCGGCGCGATCGCGCTCGATTCCCGGCTTGACGGCCTGCTCGAGCCTCACCCGTATCGGGTCGAGCTGATCGGACCGCTCCGTTCGCTCGCGTTTCCGAATCGCTGCGCCAACTGCGGTGCGGTCACGGGCGAGCGGCTGGCCATTCGCAAGGTGTTCGCGCGCAACGCCGGGTACCGCCGGCGCACGGGCTCTCCGCGCTACCGGGGATACCGGATCGATATGGTTGACGTTCCGTACTGCGCCGCCTGCAGCACGCGGGACGCCGGCGAGCGGCAGTCGGCGAGATCGCGCTGGCGGGCGCGGCTCCGGTCACTTCTCATCC
>DASSMN010000495.1:0-7216 GCA_035688885.1 Gemmatimonadales bacterium | reverse complement strand
TCGGCGTCTGGAACCCCTCCTACGCCGCCGACGCGATGGACGCGCATCTGCGCCTCCTCCTAGCCAACACCAAGGCCTTCCGCGACGGCAAGCTGCCCGACGATGAGGTCTACGTCTGGTGGGGCAAGGTCCGGTCGCCCTACCGCCTCGAGCGGCTCCCCCAATTGCCCGAGATCCTGGCGATGGACGACGACCTCACCGAGAACGAGGAACGAGAGCTCCATCTCTATCTCACCGACTATCGCTCGCTCTACGTCGGTCACGTCTACGAGATCACCACCGAGGATGTCCGCAACGATGAGGGCTCGCATGTCCCCGATTACTACACCGAGCGCGACCTCCACTGCGACTGCTGGTTCCGGCTCGGCGACATCCGCCGCCTGGTGCTCGACGACACCGTCGCGGTGATCGCCGAGCTGCGAAAGCTTCGGAACACTCACTACGACAATCGCCCGGTCTCGCTCTACGGCGGGATGGTGAATCTGCCGCTCGTCGTCACGCGGGATGACGGGGCCCGCTTCTTCGACCCGGATGTGCGCGAGGCGCTGCTGGACGGGAAGTACTGGGTCGAGGTCGACGCGGCCAGCACCGGCATCGGCGCGCTCGAGCGGGATCTCCGCGAGAACCTGTTCGGTGACGAGGCGTGGCATGGTCTCGATGTCACCGCCCGGACGTTCATTGCCACGGCGGAGCAGTTCTTTCGCACCCATCGCTCCGATGCCGGCTTCGACTTCACCCCGGTCGTGGTGGATCTGGCCAAGGCGATGGAGGTCCAGGCCAACCTGGTCGTCCGTCAGGCGCTGGCCGGAGCGCCGCCCAGTGTTCGTGCGGTGAACGTGGACGGCACCCCGCGCGATCTCACCCGCGGCGCCGGGCTGAGCCTCGGCCAGCTCGGCCGGGTCATCGCCGGGGGCCCGGTCGCCCAGGCGCTCGACGCCAGACTCAGGGATGGCCAATGGCTCACCCGCCAGGGTGCCTACGTGCTGCAGGAGGTCGCCCGCCATCGGAACCCCGCCGCCCACGCCGAGCCGGTGACGCGGCCGGTGGCTGAACGGCTGCGCAACCAACTGCTGGGCGTCGGGTGCTACGGCGACCTGGTGAAGCTTGCCGGAGTGCGCCTCAAGCAGCCTTGAGGGGGGCTCAGCGCAGGGAATCTCTGAGGCCTCGGCCGGCACCGGAGCTTAGTTAAACCGCACTGTCACACCCCACCGCGACCTTTCGGGCAATCACCAGCCACACCATCGCCCGGAGGCCGCATGAAGACCGACGTCCGTCTGTCCACTCGCTTTCTCACGGCCCAGAACGCCCACCAGGTCGGTCTGCTGGTGAACCTCGAAGGGGAAACGCCGGTCCGGCGGGCCCCGATCAACGTGGCCCTGGTGCTCGACCGCTCGGGGTCCATGTCGGGCGCTCCGCTTGAGGCCGCGAAGACCGCCGCCGCGCGATTCGTCTCGTTCCTGGCGCCCCAGGACCGCCTCTCCGTGGTGGTCTTCGACGACGACGTGCACACCATCTTCGGCCCTGCCGCGGGCGGCGCAGATGCGGCTGCGGAGGCCATCGGGCGGGTGCAGGCGGGCGGATCCACCAATCTCTCCGGCGGCTGGCTCAAGGGGCGCACCCTGGTCGAGCAGGGTAGGGTCGAAGGCACCAACCGGGTGCTGCTGCTCACCGATGGTCAAGCCAACCAGGGGATCGTCGAGCCCACCCGCCTCATCGGTCTGGCCCACCACGCCTCCAAGGCTCGAGTCAGCACTACCTGCATCGGCTTCGGGCGGGACTTCAACGAGGACCTGCTCGAGTCCATGGCCCGCGCCGGCGCCGGCAACTACTGGTACGTCGAATCCGACGACCAGATGGCCGGGATCTTCGACGGCGAGATCGAGGGCCTGGTGGCGCTCGCGGCGCAGAACGTGGAGGTGGAGGTGCGGCTGAGCCACCCCGGCGTGGCGGGCGTGAGCTTCCTGCAGTCCTACCCGGTGACCCACACCGAGGCCGGCGGCTGGAAGGTGCAGCTCCACGATCTGTACGCCACCTCGCCCCGCGCGCTCGGCCTGGTCTTCCACGTGGAGGACGTCGGTGTGCTGGGCAAGGTGCAGCTCGGCGAGGTTCGCGTGGAGGCGGACCTGGTGACCGAGGAGGGAATCGAGCATCGAACCACGGTCATGCCGGTGTTCGCCAATCTAGACGGGGAAGACCGGGTCGAGCCGACGGTGGAGCAGACCTTTCTCCGGTTCCGCGCCGCCAAGGCCCGCGAGGAGGCCGTCCGCCAGGCCGACCAGGGCGACTTCGACTCGGCGTCGGCGTGTCTGCGTGAGGCAGCGGCAGCACTCGCGAACTGGGACGGCCCCGATACCCGAGAGGAAATCGACGACCTCCAGGCCGAAGCGGCGAAGATGGATCAGCGACGCTACGACGCGACCGATCGGAAGTACCAGGCCGCGCGGGCGATGGCCGCTCGCGACCTCAAGGCCGAGTATGCCAAGCGGGTGAGCCGGCGTGCGCCCCGGAAAAGCTGAGCCGAGCCTGGTCACCGGCGGGGCATTGTCACACCCCGGCGCTACCGTTGCGCGACCTCACTCGAGCCACCGTCACCGTCCGAACGGAGTTCCCATGCGTGCGCGCTTGGGTCCAGCCTTCCTCCTGCTGCTCGCGGGATGCGGCGGGACCACCCTGGTGGTTGAGTCGGATACCTCGTGGGCCGGCAGTGTCGACGGGTTGGGAGCCATCTCCGGCAGCTACAAGGCCGAGTATGACCTGGGCGACGCGGACGGGAAGTGCTGGACGGTTTCAAAGACCACGGAAGCCGGAACGCTGCGGGTCTACTCGAAGACCAGCGAGTGGTTCGGCCTGGGAGACCAGGTGAGCGGAAAGTCGACCACTACCGATCCCATGGGCACTGTCACGGGGTGCGTACAATGAATGCCAGGCTCTGCTGGAGCGCCGTCGCGATGCTCGCCTTGGCCGCGTGCAAGGACTCGGTTGAGCCGCTGGAGCTGGCGGGGCCGCCGGCGTCGAGCGCCGTCGCCGCTGGCGACAACCAGCGCGGCGTGACCAATGCCCCGCTGGCTCAGGCGCTCACGCTGTCGGTGGTGGATGCGGCAGGGAAGGCGAATCCCGGGGTCGAGGTCACCTGGGTCCCGGGGGCAGGCACGATGAGCCAGCCGAAGGATACCACCGACGTGGCTGGGCAGTCGAAGGTGACTTGGACCCTGCCGCCGACGCCCGGGATCTACACCGCGACGGCGACGGCCGCGGGACTTCCTGCGGTGACGTTCACCGCCACCGCGCAGCCGGTCGCCGGCGACATCGTGTTCCGCTTCATCGATGCCGGCGGGTACCACGGCTGCGGGATCACCACTTCGGAGCAGCTCCTCTGCTGGGGCTACAACGCGGACGGCCAGTTGGGCATCGGCTCGACCGCCATTGCTCCGACGCCGACGCTCGTCCCGGGCGACTTCCGCTATCGCACGGTGAGCGGCGGGTACTACCACAGCTGCGGCCTTACGCTCGCCGGCAACGCCTGGTGCTGGGGCAACAATTCCGACGGGCGCCTGGGCGACGGCTCGGTGGCCACGCAGAGCGAGGATCCGGTCAAGGTGCTCACGTCGGTGGACACGCTGATCGTGGGTGACAGCATCGTGGTCGTTCCCGGACCTCAGCTCACGACCCAGGTCCTGTCGGCCGGTCGGAACCACACCTGCGGCATCGACCTGTCGCAGCATCCCTGGTGTTGGGGAGACAACGAGGAAGGCGCGATCGGCGTGGGAGAGCTGGGGCCCAGCAACGTCCGGAGCTTTGCCGTTCCGGTGCTGACCGTCGAGCCGTACAAGGATCTGGTCGTCGGCGGGCTGCACACCTGCGGGGTCACGGTTGCCGGTGATGCTCGATGCTGGGGCTACAACGTTGCCGGGCAGGTGGGCGATGGCACCACGGCGTCCAAGCCGTCGCCGACGCCCGTGAACATCGGGAAGATCCGCACCGACCCGCTGGTCATCTTCCACTCGCCCGATCCGGACTTTCCCCTGCCGCCCGGGCCGTTCATCGCGGCCGGCCACGACCATTCGTGTGCCATCACAGCGGCGGGACCCGCCCAGTGCTGGGGCCTTAACGAGTACGGTCAGTTGGGCGATGGGTCCACCGCGAGTCGCACGTCGCCGGCGACGGTGGCCGGCGGGCACACGTTCGCCGCGATCACCGCCGGCCTGCGGCACACCTGCGCGCTCGACTCGACCGGCGCGGCCTGGTGCTGGGGCGACAACACCTATGGCGAGCTAGGGGACGGCACGCACGGTCAGAGTGCGGTGCCGGTCGCGGTCACGGGAGGGCTGCAGTTCTCGTACATCAAGGCGGGCGAGCTCTCGACTTGCGGCGTTACCGGGATCGGCGTGGCCTACTGCTGGGGAGACAACGAGTACGCGCAATTGGGCGACGGGACGGCGGTCGGCTCGGCGGTGCCGGTCAAGGTGGCGTTCCAGCCCTAACGCGGCGCAGCAGTCCATCGCCCGAGCCCGATGCGACGAGGGGGCGGCCCATGAGAGCCCGCCCCCTCCATCGGCTTTGTGAATGGCCTCACGACGGCAGGCCACCGGCTTGCCAGTGTCCGCCCTTGGCCACATCGTATCCCCAGCTTCAGCCTCAGTCCCAGCCACCCCGGAGAGGTCATGGTCCGGGTCCGGAGGTTTGCTGCAAAGTGCACGTGGCCGCGGCTCGCCCGGGCCCGCGCCGGCGCGCTGACGCTCGCCACCGCCTGGCTCGTCACCCTGGCGGCCTGCAGTGACTCCACCGATCAGGGGACGGGCAACCTTCCGGCGTCCCTGGTGAACCGGCTGGTGTTCGTGAGCTTCCGGCAGGATGCGCGCGGCGACCTTTACAGCGTGCGGCCGGATGGCTCCGACCTGGTCAAGCTGAGCGCAACATCCGGCCGCGAGCGGTACCCCGCGATCGCGCCTGGCGGGAGTCGGGTGGCCTTCGTCAGCGATGCCACGCCCGGGGACGATGGCAGCGGGCAGTGCGATCCAGCCGGCGCCACGGTGCTGGCGCTCCCGAGCGGGAGCCGCACGACGGTCGTTCCCGAGACGAACCTCTGCAACCCGGGGCCGCTGCACTGGTCGCACGACGGGCGTCGGATCTCGGTTCCGGGTGCCGGGCGCGTGTCGAGCGGCTTCACGACGCTGCTCGTGAGCTCGGACGGGTCTCAGACCAATTCGCTCCCGGGCTGCTTCCAGGGAGGCACGCGGGTGACCGATTGGGCGCCCGACCGCGATGCCTTCGTGTACGACGCGGCGTGCGGGGCGGATGTCGATCTCGCGGTCGGCGGGTCGCAGTCGTCCGGAGGACCCCTGGCGAACGACTCCCTTTATAACGAATGCTGCGGAGCCTGGTCTCCGGACGGCAATGCCATCGCCTTCGTCCGATCGCCCACACTCTTCAACCCCGACACCACGCCGGGAGCCATCTTCACCATTGGGCCCGACGGCCATGGGCTGACCCACCTGGCGGACCGCCAGCCGAGCCGGCTGGCCTGGTCGCCCGATGGCTCGCGGATAGCGTTCAACGAGGGCGCGATCCACATCATGAACGCGGATGGGAGCGATATCCGGCGCGTCAGCCCCGACAGCCTGGGGGTGATCGAGGGGCCGGTCTGGTCGCCCGATGGCACGCAGCTCGCCTTCGGCGCCAGCGCGAGCGGCAACCGCGAGATCTTCGTGATCGGCGCGGATGGGAGCGGCTTGGTGAACGTGTCCAACGATCCGGGGGACGATCGCGAGATGGACTGGGGACGCTGATCGTGCGGGCTTCGGGCAGCCCTAGCCCCAGCCCCCACTCCGACACATCTTCCATCATCCCCAACCAGACCAGACCCCATGCCCGAGCTTCTCGCCCGGCTCCAGACCGCCCTGGCGGACCGCTATCACCTCGACCGCGAGGTGGGGGCCGGCGGCATGGCCACCGTCTACCTCGCCCAGGACGTCCGGCATGACCGGCGGGTAGCCCTCAAGGTCCTCCGGCCCGAGCTCGCTGCCGTGATCGGCGCCGAGCGGTTCCTGGCCGAGATCAAGCTGACCGCCAACCTCCAGCACCCGCACATCCTCCCGCTGTTCGACTCGGGCGAGGCCGACGGCTACCTGTTCTACGTCATGCCGTTCGTGAAGGGCGAGACCCTGCGCGACCGCATGACCCACGAGCGGCAGCTCCCCGTGCCCGACGCGGTCCGGATCACCCTCGAGGTGGCGGCGGCCCTCGACTACGCCCACCGCCAGGGCGTGGTCCACCGGGACATCAAGCCCGAGAACATCCTGCTGCACGACGGCTCCGCCCTCGTGGCCGACTTCGGCATCGCCCTGGCGGCCAGCACGGCCAGCGGCTCGCGCAGGACCGAGACCGGGATGAGCCTCGGCACGCCGCACTACATGAGCCCGGAGCAGGCCATGGGCGAGCGCGAGATCACCGCGCGCTCCGACGTGTACGCCCTGGGCGCGGTGCTCTACGAGATGCTCACCGGCGAGCCGCCCTTCACCGGCTCGACCGCCCAGGCCGTCGTGGCCCGGGTGCTCACCGAAAACCCCCGGCCCCTCCTCCCGCAGCGCCACACCATTCCGCCCCACGTCGAGGCCGCGGTGCTGACGGCGCTGGAGAAGCTACCGGCCGACCGGTTCGCCAGCGCCGCCGAGTTCGCGGACGCGCTCCGGAACAAGAGCTACACCTCGACGGCGGTGACCGCGGCCGTGCCCGCGGCGCAGGCGCTGCCGGCCGGACCGGGGTCCCGCAGGATGCGCGCGCTGGTCGCGGGCCTGGCCGGGGCACTCGTGCTCGCCGTCGCGGTGGCCGGCTGGCTGGCGCTCCGGCACCAGCCCGAGCCGCCGGTCACCCAGTTCAGTCTCGGCCTGCGAATCAACCAGACGCTCCAGGCGCCGCTCGCGACCGGCGGCGCGCGGATCGCGCTGTCCCCCGACGGCCGCACGCTGGTGTACAGTGGCCCGGCCGAAGGGGGGAACCGGCTCTGGGTTCGCCGGCTGGACCAGCTCGACGCGACGCCCATCGCCGGCACCGAAGGCGCCGGGACCCCGTTCGTCTCGCCCGACGGCCAGCGGGTCGGGTTCGTGAAGGGCGGCACGCAGATCCGGATCGCCTCGCTGGCCGGCGCTCCCACGGTGACCCTGGCCGACGGGGTCAACACCACCGGCGGCGACTGGGGCGCGGACGGGTACGTCTATTT
>DASSMN010000484.1:0-2308 GCA_035688885.1 Gemmatimonadales bacterium | reverse complement strand
GCCGGGAGCTCAGGCAGAGGGCGGATGATGGTGGCTCGGGGTGGGCCGGCGCCGGGGCACCCTGGGCAGGGGCGCTGGTCAGGTGGCGGGTGACTCGGCGGGCAGTCTCGGCCAGGCTGCCGCGTGCAGCTCGTCGAGCTCGGGCGGGAGGGGGCCGCTCTCGCGCACGAGGCGGTCGACCGCCCAGCGGAGGCCGGCGAGCTCGAGTCTGTCGTAGCTGGCAGCGGGGTCGGGGGCGCCCACCTGGCCGCTGAGGCGTGCGGAGAGGTGGGCGGCCCGCCGGAGGAGCGCGTGCATGTGGTGGCGCTCGCCGCGGCTGTAGCCGGGGGCAGGGGTCACGGGTCCACCTCGATTTCATCGCCGAGCCCGCACGCCCCGCATGCGTCCTCGCCACCGGGGGCGTGGGATCTGGGGTGGCGCCCGCAGTAGGAGCAGGAGTGCAGGGCTGCCACCAGAGGCACGAGGAGGCCAACGCGTCGAGCCTCGGCGCACACCTCGGGCAGGAGGCGCTCTACGTCGGCGAGCGCGATGTCCCCGCCGGAGGCCAGCGCCTCGAGCGCGCGGCGCACGTCGCCCTCGCTGCGCATTGGCTCGGTGCCCGCCCAAGCGCTCACGATAGCCACCGGCTCGCTGGTCTCCGTGCCAGCCATCCACAGGGTGCTCAACGTCGACATGATCATTTGCCTTTCTGCGGCCGCCGTAAGCCGCTGACGCCGAAAGCCGGGTGGTGGGGTAGTTCGGTCGCGATGCCATGATCCGGCCGTCAACCTTGTTGCGGATCGCGCTTCGGCTGCCGACCCGATCGCGTCCAGATGGCCGACTCTCCCGATGACGCGCACAGGTCGGATAGGCCAAGCTGCTCGATGTGCCGCGTCAACGTCCGCACGGGGATACCGAGGCGCTCCGCTGCACGCTCACGGGCTCCTCCCTCTGCCGCGAGCGTTGCCAGGATTTTTGCCGCGTACGCGAGGTAGACCTTGCCGTCGTCGCTGGGGGGCATACGCGGCGGCGTCATTGCAGCCGCTCCACGCGCCCGTCAGCGCGACGCGCGTACCGGGCCAGCGTGGCGCCGGTCGCCGGGTCGAGGATCGTGGCCCACTGTACGGCGCCGCGGTGAAGCCAGCGGTGAGCCTGCCGAAACGCCTTCGTGCGCGTCTCGTGCTGCGTCATGGTGGCCAGGCTTGTCACGAGGAGCGCGCCCATTGCCTATTGCTTCGCCGGCTGGAAGGCCAGCGTCACGTTCCAGACCGGCGAGCCGTCCTTCGTTGGCTTCGGCGCGGGCGGCTCCACGGCCCATCCAGCGGCGCGGGCGCGCTCGATCACCTGTTTGGCCAGACCGGGGGGCACGCCGATGGCACGATGGCCCTTGGCCAGATCCTCATTGACTTTGCGCATACACTCGCGGAGCGCGTTCGCATTCGCGGAATCCGCCTCGGTTGGGGTGAAAATTCGATCGTCGGGAAGGGGCATGGTGATTCCTCCTACGCCGAAAGCCCCCGAACCCTTGCGGGCGCGGGGGCCGTTCTGGCCTCTGATTCGGTGCTATCGGATGCCCATCGCGCGGGCGAAGTCCTGTGCGTTATCAGCAAGCGCGTTCATGGCGCGGGCGGCAGCGCCCTCCGGGTCCGCCGCGCTCTCGCTGTTCTGCACGTTTCTGTGCTGGTACTTCGCCGGGCACATGTCGAACATGTCGTCGTTTGCCTGCTCGTACGAGTCACGCCACGCGCCGTACGTCCAGCCCCCGCCCACCTTCCACGCCGCCCGGTACTGCATCGTCGTCTTGCTCATGAGGTACACAGTAGGCCGCGCGTGGCCGACTGTCAAGGGGTCGGTGAAAGATTTTTCGAAGGCGTCAAGCGCAACCGGTTTGGCGGCGCGACCGAAGTAGGCCACCACCGAAAGCCGGCCCCGGCGTGACCCGGGTTCCGGCGGTGCTTCGGCGTGGTCGGTCAGATGTCCTTGCGGTCCACGATCCCGTTCGCGCGGGTCACGTAGCGGCGGCGGAGGGTGCCGTCGCGCGTGTCGAGGAGCACGCCCCACTCGCCGCGGATCCCGCGTTTCGCGAGGAAGCTCCGGATCTCGCCGATCCCCTCGCGGATGCTGTCGACGTCGAACCGAATCGTGCGGTGGCCCGGCTCAAGCTCCTCGGATGCGCGGATGAAGACGATGTAAGTAGTCATTTTCGTTGCCTTTCTGCCAGCTCGTCGCTGACAGAGGAGACTATATCCACTGGGGCCCCAGTGGTCAAGAGATTTTTGGAGGTTAAGTTTTTATTTTTTCGGGGCCGCGTCAGGGCCGGCCGAGGCTC
>DASSMN010000146.1:0-5781 GCA_035688885.1 Gemmatimonadales bacterium | reverse complement strand
AACGGCAGCCCGCCGACCGCGAAGATCTGATTGGGGCGGAAGGATGCATCGACCTTCCCGGGCTCATGGTCGGCGTCGATCACGTCGTGCAGGTAGCCGGCCGCCGGATTCCAGAAGCGCTCGCGAAAGGCGAGCAGGCCTCGCTCGTACAGCGGGCGATACTCCGGGGTGAACCGCTCGGCCACCCGCAGGGCGTTGAGCCAGAGCGCCTGGATCTCGACCGGCTTGCCGATCCGCGGCGTCACCACCCAGTCGCCCACCTTGGCATCCATCCAGGTGAGCTGCACCCCCGGTTCTCCGCCGGCCAGCAGCCCGTCTTCGGTGGCGCGGATGCCATAGCGCGTGCCGCGAACATGGCCCGAGATGATCCCCAGCACGGCGGCTTCCAGGGCGCGGCGGTCGCCGGCCGGCACCGCGAGCTGATCTCGGGCCATGGCCACCAGATAGTCGTGCACCGCGATCACGAACCAGAGGGACGCGTCGATGGTGTTGTACTCCGCGTCGCCACCCTGGTCCACGAACCGGTTGGGGAGCATGCCCTCCGACACCAGACCCGACCACTCGAGGAGAATCGATCGCGCGTCGGCGAGCCGGCCCGTGGGGAGACACAGTCCCCGAAGCGCGATGAAGGTGTCGCGGCCCCAGTCGGTGAACCAGGGATAGCCGGCGATGATGGTCTTCCCGTCGCCCCGGCGCACCAGATAGGCGTCGCCCGCACGTTCCAGCGGCGAGCCGAGCCGGGTGCGGCGGGTGTGCTCCCGGCGCGCCAGCCGGGCGAATTCCGCGGCCGGGTCGCCGGCATCGGGCCACGCGTCTCCGGCGCCGAGCAGCAGCACGGCCTCACCCTGGCTCAGGTCCCAGGTGAAGATGCCGGGCGCGGCGAGATCCTCCTCTGCGTCGAGGCCGCGGGCAAGCTCCTCGTCGTAGAGGAAGCCGCGGTACCATTGCGGATCGGTCCGGTAGCGCCCGTTGCTGAGCGCGGTGATTTCGGGAACTCCCGGGTACGGCCGCCAGCGGACTCGATTGCCGTCGACCTCGGCGTCGAACCGGAACGCGGGGTTCTCGTGGTGCGTGGCGTGGGCATCGCGGCCCGATAGGAACGGGCGCACCCTGAGCCGCAGCGAGGCCGGACCGTCGAGCACCTTCCAGCGCAGGGCCACGAAGGCGTTGTGCGCCGGGATGAACAGCTCGTGCTCGATCTTCACACCATTGGACAGGCGGTAGGTCCAGGTGGGCCATGGCGACGGCGTGAACGACTCGAGCGTGGCGCCATGCTCCGGGGCCACGACGCCGGGGCGGTAGCGCTGCCGGGTGAGATACTCCTGCCCCGGGCGCTCGCTCGACCCGCTGGGCTCGATCCAGGCATCCAGCCCGTTCACCAGTACCATGCGTCCAGTGGGGGGCGTGGTGGCGGCGAGGAGGAGCGCATGGTACCGGCGGGTGCGGAGGCCGGAGGCGGTTCCCGAGGCGAAGCCACCGAGGCCGTCGGCCTCGAGCCATTCGGTCTGTTCATTCATCGGGCTGGTGGTCATCTGCGGCTCCCTGCCAGGGCAGGTGGTTGGGCGGCCTCGCGCCTCGATGCCGCTTCGGAGCGGCGGCGGATCCGGTCCTCGATGCAGCGGACCACGAGGGCGGTCCACCCGGTCTGGTGACTGGCCCCGACGCCCCGGCCGTTGTCGCCGTGGAAGTACTCGTAGAAGAGGACCAGCTCGTTCCAGTGCGGATCGGTCGCGTAGCGGCTCTCGGCGCCGTGGCATGGCCGTCGCCCGTGCTCATTCCGCAACACCAGGCCGGCCAGTCTCGCCTCGAGCTCCAGCGCGACCTCCTGCAGGTTGAGCATGCGGCCGGAGCCGACCGGGCATTCGACCCGGAGCTCGTCACCATAGAAGTGGTGGTAGCGCTCCAGCGATTCGAGCAGCAGGAAATTGATCGGGAACCAGATCGGGCCGCGCCAGTTGGAGTTCCCGCCGAACAGACCGGTGTTGCCTTCGCCGGGCACGTAGTCCACCCGGTAGAGCTCGCCCATCACGTCGAACTGATAGGGCTGCTCCCGGTGCACCCGGCTTACCGAGCGGATGCCGTGGGGCGACAGGAACTCGGTCTCATCCAGCAGGTACCGGAGCACCCGCTGCAGGCGGTCCCGGGTCGGAATCGAGAGCAGGCGCCGCACATGCCCCTGCATGTGGCGCGGACGCATGCACGCGATGCTGCTGGTGACGTCGGTGCGATTCTCGAGGAACCAGCTCATCCGTCGCTTGAATCCTTCGAGGTGACCGAACTTCTCCTCGTCCAGCACCTCGACCGCGATCAGCGGCAGGGCCCCCACGAGTGAGCGCACCCGCAGCGGGATGTGCTGGCCGTCGAGGTGCAGCTGGTCGTAATAGAAGCCGTCGTCCTCGCTCCACAGCCCCGATCCGCCCAGGTGGTTCATCGCGTCCGCGATCGCGATGAAATGCTCGAAGAACTTGGACGCCACATCCTCGTAGGCAGGGTCTTCGCTCGCCAGCTCCAGCGCCATCGAGAGCATGGTGTTGCAGTAGAAGGCCATCCATGCCGTGCCGTCGGCCTGTTCCAGATGCCCGCCCGTGGGTAACGGCTTCGAGCGGTCGAACACCCCGATGTTGTCGAGCCCGAGAAAGCCTCCGGCGAAGAGGTTCCGGCCCTCGGGATCCTTGCGGTTCACCCACCAGGTGAAGTTGAGCAGCAGCTTCTGGAACACGCGCTCGAGAAACAGCCGGTCTCGCTGGCCCCGGGGGCCGGTCATCTTGTACACTCGCCAGCACGCCCAGGCGTGCACCGGCGGGTTCACGTCCCCGAAGGCGAACTCGTACGCCGGGATCTGCCCGTTGGGATGCATGTACCACTCGCGCAGCAGCAGGACGAGCTGCTCCTTGGCGAACTCGGGATCGATCTGCGCGAACGGAATCATGTGAAAGGCGAGGTCCCAGGCCGCGTACCAGGGATACTCCCACTTGTCCGGCATGGAGATCACATCCCGGTTGTACATGTGCGGCCAGTCCGCATTGCGGCCGGCGATCCGACCATCGGGCGGCATCGGCTGCGCGGGGTCACCCTCCAGCCAGTGCTGGGTCACGAAGTGGTAGAACTGCTTGCTCCAGAGCAGGCCGGCGTAGCCCTGTCGTAAGACCCGCCGCTCGTCGTCGGTGGCCCCGGCCGGGATCCGTTGGGCATAGAACTGGTCGGCTTCCGCGATGCGGTCTCGAAAGACCTTCTCGAACCCGGGCCCGAACGGCCTGCCGCGAGCCTGTGCCTCGGCGCTCAAGCGGAGGCGCACGATTCGTTCTTCTCCCGCCGGGATCGTGAGCGTGTACCGGAACGCTGCCTTGCTGCCGTGGCCGGCGGGGTTCACCGCCTCGCTCTCGCCCAGCACGACGGCCTGGTGGAACGCGTCCTTCACGTACGGTTGTGCGTTCGGCACACCATAGAGGCGATCGGTGTTGGTCTCGTTTTCGGTGAACAGAAGATCGGGTGCGACCACGCCTGCCGCTTCCCCGTCCAGGCGATAGCGGCCCAGACTCGCGTGCGCGGCCTCGAGGCTCGCGGGCCCGACGGCGCGGATCGTTCCGCGCGGCCAGTAGCCCTCGCCCTCCCGCCCCCAGCTCCAGGTGTTCCGGAACCAGAGCGTGGGAAGCAGGTGCACGGTCGCGGTCTCGGGCCCCCGGTTCGCGACGGTGAGGCGAATGAGCATGTCGTCGGTGTCGGCCTTGGCGTATTCCGTGAGCACGTCGAAGTACCGGTGCTCGTCGAAGATCCCGGTGTCGAGCAGCTCGAGCTCGGCCTCGTGCTTGCCCCGCTGCTGATTGCCGCGGACCAGCGCCTCGTAGGGGAATTCCGCCTGCGGGTACTTGTAGAGGGCTTTGAGATACGAGTGGGTCGGCGTGGAATCGAGATAGTAGTACAGGTCCTTCACGTCCTCGCCGTGGTTCCCTTCCGGGCCGGTCAGCCCGAAGAGCCGTTCCTTGAGGATAGGGTCGCGGCCGTTCCACAGTGCCAGCGCGAAGCACAGGCGGCTCTGACGGTCGGTCAGGCCGAACAGGCCGTCCTCGCCCCAGCGATAGGCTCGGCTCCGGGCATGGTCATGGGGGAAGTAGCTCCAGCAGTCGCCGCCGGGTGAGTAGTCCTCGCGGACCGTTCCCCATTGACGCTCGGAGAGGTAGGGTCCCCAACGCTTCCAGTTTCGCGTCCGTTGGGCGTCCTGAGCCAGTCGCTCTGCTTCGGCTCCTGCCACGATGTTCCTCCTGTGGGCACCAGCTCAGCGGCGGTCGGAGGGTGGTCGAGAGGATCGAGGGATACAATGACGGCGCGAGGCCGATGGTTCCAAGCGTTGCGCGCCGGACGGGGGCGTGTCGCGGGTCATGCCCTGGGTTCACCTGCCGGGGCGACAGGCCCTCTTGAACATGCACGGAACGCCGCGGGTGCCGACTTGGTTCCATCTGCGTCACATCGAACCCGGCGCGGCGCGGCGGCCAACCTCAGGGTGAAACCGATTCGTCGCATGGAACGTTCGAGACCATGACACTTCGGAGCTTCGCCATGAACCTGAATCAAGTGACGCTGCCGGCTCAGGACGTCGCTGCCGCCGCAGTCTTTTATCGACAGCTCGGACTGCGCCTGATCGTCGACGCGCTGCCGCGCTACGTCCGATTCGAGTGCCCCGACGGCGAGAGCACGCTGTCGGTCGAACGGGTCGCCGAGCTGGGCTCGGGCCCCGGGCCGGTCATCTATCTGGAATGCGGCGATCTCGACGCGACGGTCGAGCGGCTGGTCTCCGACGGCCTCCGGTTCGACACTCCGCCCATGGACCAGCCGTGGCTCTGGCGCGAGGCCCGGCTCCGGGATCCGGCCGGCAACGCGCTGTGTCTGTTTCGCGCCGGCGAGAATCGGCGCGAGCCGCCATGGCGGGTAAGGTGAGACGATGATCGGCCTCACGCAGCGACCCATGTTCCGCGCCCGGCGCTGGCCCTTGCTGCCGCTGCGGCTCATCGTGGGCTTCGGGTTCCTGGCGCATGGCTGGGCCAAGTTGAGTCGGGGACCCGCGGGCTTCGGGCGTCTGCTGGCGCAGATCGGCGTCCCCGTCCCTCAGCTCACCGCCTGGGTGGTCACCCTGACGGAGATCCTCGGCGGCGCTGCCCTGGTGGTCGGTGTGCTGGTGGCGATCGTCAGCATCCCGCTGATCGTCTCGATGCTCGTCGCGCTGTTCACGGTGCAGCTTCGGTTCGGGTTCAGCTCCGTGAACACCATCGGTCTCACCCCCGCCGGGCCGGTCTTCGGCCCGCCGGGTTACGAGATCAACCTCATTTATATCGGGGCGCTGCTGGCGCTCGCCTTCGCGCGGCCGAGCGCGTGGTCGGTGGACGAGTGGCTCGCCCATCGGCGCGACTTGGGGTAGCTGCGAGAGGCGTCAGCCGTAGGGGTGCAGCGGCGAGTTGATGACGAGACCGGGCACGGCAGCCCTGAGGCCAGGCTGGCACGCCCAAGCGAAACAGGCGCCCGGCCTGCTATGACGGCTGCGCCGCGCGGCGGGTGGCCGGCGCGGGTTCACTGGGCCCGCGAGCGGCGCACCAGCGCCGGCGCGACCTAGACGCCGATCAGCGGTCGCTGCTTCTGCAGCAACGTGCTCAGCGACGCCGCCTGCTCACAGAGCAGGCCGAGCAGGTCATCCAGGCTCAGGATCCCCACGGCCACGCCGGTACCGGCGGCCGTCACCACGAGGCGCCGGGTGGCCGCGGCAGCCATCTCGGTCAGCGCGTATTCCAGCGG
>DASSMN010000462.1:0-8160 GCA_035688885.1 Gemmatimonadales bacterium | reverse complement strand
CCTGGAGCGGCTGGGCGAGCTGTGGATCCGGTGCCCGGCCTGCGGCGAGCTTCGGGATGGGCGCAGTCAAGTGGCGTGTCGCTGCGGCACGCCGGCGAGTGGCCGGCCGGAGTTCTGGTAGGCTGGAACAGTCCCCGGAGCGCGACGCACAGGAGAGGCGCAGTGCGCCTCTCAGGGCTGCTGGAATCCCGCCCGGGTGACCGGGGTCTCATCCGCCGCGACGACGGCCTTGTGCAGGTCCCACGCCGCCTTAGCGATGGCGCCAAAGTCCTTGTCCTGGGGTGGTTGGGCCGATTCGCCGGTGCGGCCCGCGAAGATGATGGCTGCCATGATCGCGACGGTGTCGCTTCGATCCTCTGACATAAAGTCCTCTGGTTGCCGGGAAACGCGCGTCCTTCGACGGTCGCCTTTTGCCCCGGCTTGTGCAAGTATGCCGTGCTTCGGGCGGTCCATCGTGTAGTCCTCGATCGCGCGCCACGAGCGGTCGTCGTGCGCCCGCGTCCCACCTCGCGCTTCGACCCCCTTCCTCCGCGGGAGTCCCTTTGCTCATCCTCGCCTTCGCCCTCATCGCCGCGCCCGCGGCTGGCCGCGTGCTGCCTATCGTCCCCGTCGTCCCTGTCGTCCGCGACATCCAGGTCGCGCCCGGCGAGATCCTCCGCACCACGACCGCCGGCACCGGCGAGCCGCTGGTGCTGATCCCCGGCATCTTCGGCGCCGCCTACGGCTACCGCATGCTCACCGGTCCGCTCGCCGAGCGCGGCTACCGCACCATCGTCGTCGAGCCCCTGGGCTACGGCTGGTCCTCACACCCGAAGAACGCCGACTACTCGTTCGCCGCCCAGACCTCCCGCGTGAGCCGCGTGCTCGACAGCCTGGGCGTCACCGGCGCGCTGGTGGTGGCGCAGAGCACCGGCGCCTCGATCGCGTTCCGCCTGGCGGCGGCGCGGCCCGACCTGGTGCGCGGTCTGCTCTCCATCGACGGCGGTCCGGTGGAGAGCCCCGCGACGCCCGGCATGAAGAAGGCGTTCAAGCTCGGTGGCGGGCTGGTGAAGCTGGCGCTGGACGAGTCGGCGCTGCGCCACGACGTGCGGCAGGAGATCGTGCGCAACTCGGGCGACACCACCTGGATCACCGACGCGGTCATCCGCGCCTACACGGCGGGTCAGACCGCCGATCTGGGCGGCTCGATCGACGCGTTCGAGCGCATGTCGAAGGCCAAGGAGCCGACCCCGCTCGCGGACCAGCTGCACCGCTGCACGGTGCCGGTGCGGCTGCTGGTGGGGACGGTGCCGCATCCCTCCGAGGTCACCCCGGAGCAGCGGACTATGCTCGGCGCTACGCTGCGCGATTTCCGCATCGACAGCGTGGCCGGGTCGGGACAGTTCATTCAGGAAGAGCGGCCGGCCGCGGTGCTGGCCGCGGTGGCGCAGCTCGATACGGCGGCGGCAGGACCGTCGGGTCGGCTCAGCGCGCCGTCATCCCCTTGAGGCCGGTCATAGTCGTGTCGGCCGTGCTTGACGCCCCCACCACGTACACCAGCCTGGCCGCGGTGCGCCCGTCCACGTGAGCCGAGATCATTGAGGTGCCCACGTGCTTGCCGGTCAGCCAGAACTCGCCGGGCGTCATGAGTCGCCCCTGGTCCAACGCGATCACGTTGGGCTCCGAGGACTGCAGCTCTACCCGGACCGAGACCTCGCACGGAGAGTCGAACAGGCACCCCTCCGTGGCCATCGTGGTCACGCGGGCCCTGACGCGGTCACCGACCGCCATCTCGTAGTCGTGAGTGCCGCCGCCTTGCGTGAACACGTCGAGTGAGAGGTCGGACACCGGTCGGGAGGGCCCGCCTGCCGAACAGCCGAGCGCCAGCAGGGACGCCGCCCCCAGGAGTGACCGGGCGAAGGACCTGGACACGAACATGGTTGCTCGCCTCCCCTTTCATGAGCAAACCTGGCCGTGCCACGATGTGGCGCTTGTGAAGGCCGTGATAAGATCGCTTCAGGGCACGGCAGAGCCGCCCATGGCGAGACCTTAACGAACCCTCACAACCGCTTCGGGCTTGCTTCATGCGGGTGGCCGCAGACTGGACCATCCGCCTGACGGGGGATGGCATGCAAGCGGCCGCAGCGTGTTCGAGAGCGCTCGTCTCGGGCGTCCTCGCGGGTCTGGTGACCCTGGCCTGCGGCCACGATGCAGGTCCGCCTCCCTTCACTCCGATCACGATCCAGGGGCGGATTACCAGCAGTGGGCCGAACCCCGTCCCCCTGCAGGGCGCGACTGTCCTGCTGCGGGAATGGCTGCAGGACAACGCCCGCGCGCGGGCCACGACCGACGCGGCCGGTGAATACGAGCTGAATGGAAGCTGTGATCCTGAATTCGCAAAGACTCAGATGTGGATCGAGGTCTCGGCGGCAGGATATTGGATGGGTTCGACGGCCGCGGATGCGGCGCCCACTGACTTTTCCGAGCCGCCGATCTACTGCAAGCGCGAGCCGCAGGTCGTGAATCTGACGCTGCGAGCCCCGCCCACTCTTGTGATCCGTGGCCGGATCGTGGCGGCTGGACCGACGCCCGTCCCGGTGCCTGGTGCGTCGGTGCACCTCAAGCGGTTCTACAACCCCGAGATCGTCGCCACGA
Source organism: Gemmatimonadales bacterium (assembly GCA_035688885.1). Lineage (GTDB taxonomy): Bacteria > Gemmatimonadota > Gemmatimonadetes > Gemmatimonadales > GWC2-71-9 > CAVVWJ01. The sequence goes on along the minus strand of DASSMN010000462.1, from coordinate 5,526 downwards.
CAACCTCCGATGCGGCGGGGAGCTACGAGGTGAGCTACCGTTATCCCTCCGCCTCGCCTTGTGACACCAGCGACGACAGCGGCTACGTCATCGAGGCCGCCGCCGTAGGCTACGCCACAGCAACCTCCGCGGCCCCGAACCCCGATGGCCCCTTTGTGTCGGACCCACCGATCTACTGCACCGGCGACCCGCAGGTACTCGATCTATCACTCGAGCCGCAATGACCGGTCCCCAGGCGACCACGCGGTTGTGGACCGCTGCTTCGGCGCTCAGGATGAGTCGCCTCACGGTACCAGCGGCGCCCGCGTCTTCTCCCCCAGCCTCACCAGGTACAGCCCGCTGTTGAAGTCGTTCACGTACGCCAGCCCGTCCTTCACCACCACCCCCCACGTCATCGGCGCGTTCGGGATGAATCCCTTCGAGTCGGACGGGGCCAGGCTGGTGATCTCCCGCCCCTGTGCCCGGAGATCGCCGCGCAGCTCTCCCGACACGTCGAACGCCCGGAACCCGGCGTTATACGCCCCCATGTAGAGCGTGTCCCCGGCCACCCACACGTTGTGCACCCCGCCGTACTCCGGCTCGTACCACCCGACCTCCTTGGGATGCTCGATGTCGCTCACGTCCACCACGTGCAGCCGCCCGTACGCCCGCGACGGCTTGCTCTCGTGCAGCGCCTCGAGCGCGTCGAGCCCGAACACCTCGTCGCCCACGAACACGTAGCGCCCGTGCCGCCAGGCGGTGTGCGTCCCCCGCACGAACCCGGGCCCGCTCTCCTCGGCGACCTGGCTGTACAGCGAGTCCAGGTCGTACTTGAACTGCGACACCAGCTGCGGATGGCTCGGGCTCCCCCCCTTGACGCCCTTGCCGATGTCGAGGATCACCAGCCCGTCGTGCCAGTAGCTCGCGTAGAGCAGCCCGTCCTGCACGTCCACGTCGTGCAGGTAGCGTCCGGCGTCGGCCCGCGGCGTCTTCCAGGTCGCGGCCAGCTTGGGGTGCGCGGGGTCGCTGATGTCCACGATGTGGAGCGCGCCGGTGCCGTCGTTGGTGAGGTAGACGTGGGTGCCGTACCGGGGCTGGCTGTAGACGAACGCCGAGTGGACCCCCGCCGTTACCCCGTCGGTGAACTCGGCGACCACCTTGGGATGCAGCGGGTCCTCGATGGTCGCGATCACGATCCCGTTCTTGCGGTCGGACGCGCCCTCGCGGGTGAACACCAGCACCTTCCCCGCCTTGTCGGTCATGACGTCGTTGATGTGGCGGGCGTTGACCATGACCGAGTCCACGATCCGAGGCTTGGCGGGGTCGCGCACGTCGAGCGTGTACACCCGGTCGCCGGTGATGCCGGTGCAGAGGTAGGCTACCGGCGCGGTGGGATGGGCCCAGACCTCGCTGGTGGCGAACGCCGAGCGGACCACGGTCCCCACCAGCTCGGCGGAGCGGCGCACCTCGCGCCGGGCGACCGTCACCGGCACGGTCGCCGAGCTCCGGCCGAGGCTGGCGGTCACGCTGTAGGTCCCGGGCTCGTAGGCGACGAACGCGCCGTCGGCGTCGATCTCGCCCTGGCCGGGCCCGAAAGACCAGGCGGGGGTCAGCCCCTCGATGGCCTTGCCCGCGGCGTCGCGGGCGACGGCGCGGAAGCGGACCACGTCGCCCTGGCGGACGCGGGCGCCGGCGGGCTCGATGGTGAGCGAGGCCGGCGCCGCGGCAGCGACGCTGACCGCGGTGGTGGCGCGTACCGCGCCCGCGACGCTCGCGGTGAGCGTGGTGCGGCCGGGCTTGAGCGCTTCCAGCACCCCGTCGCGCGCCACGCGGGCCACACCGGGTGCGGAGCTGGTCCAGCGCACGCTGTCGGCTCGCGCGTCGCCTTCAGCGGACAGCACCCGCGCGGCGAGCGCCACCCGCTGGCCCGGCACCAGCCGCTCCGGGTGGGCGCCGATGTCGATCCGCCGGGCCGGGCTGGGCACCGCCTTGAGCACCAGCGGCTCGAGCACCGGCTTGCCGCCCGGAATCAGGGCGGTGACCAGGATGAGGATGTCGCCCACGCCGCCGGCTCGAACCAGGCCGGTGGAGTCCACCGTGGCCGCGGCCAGGCCCTCGGGCCTGAAGATGATCGTGGCGTCGGGGATCGCCTTGCCCGATGCGTCGAGCGCACGGGCGGAGAGCTGCAGCGAGTCGCCCACCGCGAGCTCCCGCCGCGCGGGGGTGATCTCGAGCCGGGCGGGGGCCGGCGCGGCGGCGGTACTCTGCGCGGCGAGCCGCGGCGGCACGAGGCCCAAGGAAAACAGCAGGGCGGCGGCGGAGGGCACCCGGAGTGCCGTCATGGAATGTCCTGTAGGCTGGAAGGGGGGAGGAAAGTTGAGGCCAGCAGGCGAGCTTGTCGAGGACTGGAGCCCGGGCTCAAATATCTCTCTTCGTCACGTGGAGGAGTTCGCCCGCGCGTTCGGATGCCATCCTGGGGACGCGATGGTCCAGCCGCCAGAGCGGCGGCTGGACCTGTGGTGAGCCCGGCCTACTCCCGCGTCACGATGATGTACCCCCGGATCTCGAACGCCACCTTGCTCCCGTTGGCCAGCGGCTGCGAGCGGCGGACGAAGGTCTGCGTCGCCTTGGCGCCGGGATACTGCGTCAGGTCGAGGTCCAGGATCGCCGCGTTCCATTCCGCCCTGGCCGTGGATTTCGGTTCGAGCGTGCCGACGCTGCCGTCGCAGTGTTTCGAGCCGTCGGCCGGCGTGGTCGATGCTGCGGGGCTGTACATCCAGCCGTCGTCCTCGATGCCGATGAGGAACACCCGGATCCGGTCCGGAGCCGAGTAACCGGGGGCCATCACGAGCTCCGTGCCCACCTGATGGCGGCCCTCCGACCAGGACAGCTGATTGGCCGCGGTCCCGGCGAATCTCCCGCCGATCACGTCCGGGCAGCTCTCCGCCGTGAAATACAGCTCGCCTTCCGAGTCCGAGTCGCCGTCGCTCAGCAGGTCGATCTGGCTGACGCCGATCGTGAGCCGCTGCTGGAGCGTGCGGAACCGGCCCGTCGCCTGGTTGTGCCGCGCGTTGCCGCTGGCGGGCGCGTCCGCGATGAACCAGTACTGGGTCCCCCGCGCGAGCGGCGCCGGCGCCGCGGCGCTGTAGCGCCAGCGGCTGGCGTCGATCGGCGTGCCCGACACCGCCAGCCGGACCGGCGTGCCCCCGAAGGCCAGGTTGGGCGACGTGCCGCTGGGCGCGCTGGCCGCCACGGTGACCGTGGGCGAGATGTTGGCCGCCGCCTCGAACCGGATGGCGACGCCCTCGAGGCCGGCGGTCACCTGCACATTGCGGATGTCGTAGACCTGGCTGGGGTCGAAGCTGGAGCCGCTCCCGCCCGGCGTGTACGTATCGCCGCCGCCGGAGCCGCCCGGATAGCTGAACGAGGTCCCGCTGCTGCCCGCCGGCTTGCTGCCGACCGGCCCGCTCGACGTGTCCGGCGCGGGCGTCGTCGCAGCCACCGGCCGAGGCTCCGGCGTCCAGGCCTGGTGCCGGATGGCGGAGTCGGGGTTGGCCACCAGCACGACGAAGGTCCAGAAGTGCGTCTCGTCCTTGAGATACGCCTGCATCGAGTCCACCGCCGGCCGAGCGACCGTGAAGTCCACTCGGCCCGGCTCGGCGGCCTGGCCGGTGTGCTCGGCCCAGGCGCAGGTGGCGGTCTGGAGGCCCGCGCCGTAGGGCCCGGCCGCGCGGCGCGCGACGCGGTAGCTGAGCCGCATCGCCACCAGGTTGGTGCCTGCCGGTCCTCGCCGGTCGAAATCGAACCCCGAGCCTCCGCGGCAGCGGAGCCGGTCCCGGGTGAGGTTCGCGGTCGTCGTGGTCGTGGATCCCGCCGGCGCCTGGAAGGGCCCGCCGCCGAAGATCCCGTGGCTCGCGGCCAGGTTGGTTGCGTCGTCCACATAGAACACCCAGCGATGCGCGGGGTCCTTGAGCCAGGCGGCCAGCGAGCTGGGGTCGGGATCGTACTGCGAGCCGGTCCGCGAGATGTCGAACCGCACGATGCCGGGCTCGGCCTTGATCCCGTCGAAGCCGCCGGGGTTCCAGGTGCAGGCCCCGGGCTCCAGGGCGGCGTAGTCCACCCCGGGCACGACGCCGGTGCGCCGATAGGTCATGGCGGCGACGACCAGCTTCGGGCCCCTGGGGCTGGGATCCTGGTCGACCGCGATATGAACCCCGGCGTCGCCCCGGCACACCAGCTGGCGGATCATCCCGGGCGGTGGGGGAGGGGCGTCCTGGGCGCGGCCGACTGCAGGGAAGAGGGTGGCGACCAGCAGGACGGCGTGCTGGAGGGTGCGGCTGGGCGTGCGGTACATGAAAGCTCCGGGCGCTCGGGGAAAGGCGGCCGGCTGGCCGTCCTACCCCAAACGCCCGGGAGTTACCTGGAGAGCATCACTCCATCAGCTGGGTCCCGCGCCTCCCATCGGCTTGGCGTCCGGGCGCAGCGCCCGCACCTGTCGATCCAGCGAGTCGAGCGACACGCTCACCCGGGTCTTCAGCGAATCCCAGGTAGCGGCAGTGGCGCCGGACAGCCGGTCCAGATCCGCTCCCACCGTCCGCCGGGTCTCGGTGGCCGCGGCCACGCCGTTCCGGTAGGCCTCGGTCGCGTCCTTGTTAACGTGACTCCGGAGGTCGGCGAGCTCCTTGTCCAATGCCGCGAGCCGCTCATCCACCTCGTGGCGGAACTCATCGCGACGCTCGTAGGGCGTGCCGGCGATCTTGTTTTCCGCGTCCTCGGCGGCGCGCTGGACGTCGTTCCCGGCATCCTTCGCCGCGTCTCCGACGTCGTCGGCCGCGCTGTCCACCGTGTTACCGGCCCGGTCGGCCGTGGCCTGCACCTGATCGTCGGCGTCCCGGTGGTCGCGATCCTTGCACCCGGCCGTCAACGCCAGCGCCAATGCGGCGCTGGCCCACACAACGTTCCTCATGGCGAACGCCTCCTCTCGGTCGATCGGTTCCTGTTTGGCTGCAGGAGCCAAACTTACCGCACGCCGGTCGGCGGCGAGGTGACCTCACTCACCGGCCGACCGTGCGCCTGGACTCGCCCACCTAGAAAACGATTCCGCCGAGGATCAGGAACGACCGCGTCTTGAAGCTCTCGCTGGTGGTGACCGTCGAGAGCTTGAGGTCCTTGAGCCCGTAGATGTAGCGGGCCTCCGCCGTGAAGCCGACGCCGCCTTCGTTCCCGAACTTGACCCCCGCGCCCACCACGCCCGCATAGTCGGTCTTCGAGCGGTCGCCGCTGCTGCAGGTGACGTCGTCCACCTTGCAGGTGACCTCGAACGAGACCTGCGGCCCGATGTATCCGAAGGGCGAGATCCCTGGCGTCGGCGCCTGGATCTTGGCGTAGACCGGGATGTCGATGTAGTCGAGCTTGAGGCTGCCGGTGCCGTCGCTCTTGAGCCCGCGCCGGGCGTAGAGGGCTTCGGCGCCCACCCCGATCACGCGCGCGCGCATGCTGAGCGCCACGCCGGCGGCCCAACCGGTGCGAGTCTTGAGGTTGCCCGGT
>DASSMN010000449.1:0-3437 GCA_035688885.1 Gemmatimonadales bacterium | reverse complement strand
GCAGCGCGGCGAGGAGGACAAGCTCGCCGCGGGGCTGCACAAGCTGCACGAGGAAGACCCCACCTTCCACTTCGAGTACAACTCGGAGCTGGGGCAGACGCTGATTCACGGGATGGGCGAGCGCCACTTCGACACCATCCTTCATCGGCTGGAGCGGAAGTTCGGGGTGCACGCCGAGCTCACCCGGCCCAAGGTGGCGTACCGCGAGACCATCAAAGGGAAGGCCGAGGGCCAGGGCAAGCACAAGAAGCAGACCGGCGGCCGGGGCCAGTACGGCGACTGCTGGGTGCGGATCTCCCCCCTGCCGCGCGGCAGCGGCTACGAGTTCGTGGACAGCATCGTCGGGGGGGTGATCCCGAACAAGTACATCCCGGCGGTGGACCGGGGGGTGCAGGAGTCGGCCGAGCGGGGGGTCGTGGCGGGCTACCCGATGGTGGACTTCCGGGCCGAATGCTACGACGGCTCCTACCACGACGTGGACAGCAACGAGATGTCGTTCAAGATGGCCGGCATTCTCGCGTTCCGGAACGTGGCGCCCAAGTGCAAGCCCATCCTGCTCGAGCCGCTGGTGGACCTCGAGGTGTGGACGCCGGAGGACGTGCTCGGCGACGTGATGGGCGATCTCAGCGCGCACCGGGGACAGATCCTCGGCACCGAGCAGGACGGCCGGCTGACCAAGGTGCGGGCCGTGATCCCCGAGGCCGAGCTGTACAAGTACTCCACCACCTTACACTCGATCACCCACGGCCGGGGCACTCACCGGCAAACCTTCCGCGGCTACGCCGAGGCCCCGCCCGATGTCGCGGCGAAGGTGGCGGCGGAGAACCAGAAGGAGCACGCGGTGGCGAGCTGAACGGCGAAGAGGGGAAGGATGAAGGGGGAAAGGGGAAGGGAAACGCGATGATCATCTCGCGTGTCCCTTCCCCTTTTCCCTTTCCCCCTTCCCCTTTCCTCCTCTTGGTTTTCCCTCTCACTTTCGTCATGTCCGGATTCCTCGCCGACCTCCTCGTCGTCCTCCACCTCCTCTTCGTGGCCTTCGTCGGGCTCGGCGGGCTGCTGGTGCTGCGGTGGGCCCGGGTGGCGTGGCTTCACCTTCCGGCCGCGCTGTGGGGAATGGGGATCGAGCTGACCGGACGGATCTGTCCGCTCACGCCGCTGGAGCAGGAGCTCCGGCGACGGGCGGGCGAGTCGGCCTACCAGGGCGATTTCGTGAGCCACTACCTCCTGCCGGTCCTCTACCCGCGTGGGCTCACCCGGGGGTCGCAGCTCGTCCTGGCGGCGCTGGTGCTGGGAATCAACCTGGCGATCTACAGTGTCGTCCTCAGGCGTCGCCGTGCCACTGCTCCTCGAACGTCGCCAGGAGGCGGGTCGCCCCCAGCGCGGTAAATCCGGCCGCCGCCTCCGCCCGCCGAGTCTCGGCACGCGGATCCCCCAACGCCCGCCAGGCCAAGGCCGAGATCGCCGCGCACTCCGCCTGCAGCAGGACGACCCCGTGGGTCTCCGCCGTCGCGCGGGCGGCCTCGGCCTCGAGCGCTGCGGCCTCGGCGCGGCCCTCGCGAAGCGCGGCCACCGCGCGCACTCGCCTGACTTCCGCCACGCCGACCACGTCGCCCGCCCGATCGGCCAGCGCCGACGCGCGCTCGAGCTCTGGGTAGGCCAGCGAGATCTCGCCCACATCCACCCGGAGCTCGGCCCGGCCGGTCGTGGTCAACGCCATCAGGGAGGGCTCGCCCACGAACTCGGCGTGGCGCACGGCCTGCCGGACCGCCTTTTCCGCCTCCGGGTACTCCGCCATCTGCCGGTAGGTGAGCCCGAGGTTGTGGTAGGTCTCGGCCGTTCCGCGGCGATCGCCCAGGCGCTGGTAGCTCAACAGGGCGGCGCGGTAGAGCCCGACCGCCTCGTCCGGGCGTCCCCGGAGGTGGAGCACGGAGGCGAGATTGTTGCATGCCCGGGCGGCGATCAGGCTGTCCTCGAGATGGGTCGCGAGCCGCAGCGCCTCCGCCAGGTATTCCTCCGCCTCGGCCAGGTGGCCGCGCTCGAACGCCAGCACGCCCAGGAGGTTGAGCGCGCGCATCTTGCCGTCGAGGTCCCCCCGCGCGCCGAACCGCCCCCGCGCCTGCTCCGCCAGGGCGGAGCCGTCGGCGTACTGCCCGAGGCGGGTCGCCGCCGTGGCCGCGAGCAGCCGAGCGTCGGCCGGCAGCTCCGCGGGCGTCGCCTCTTCCCGCCGATAGCGGTCGAGGGCGTCGCGGAAGCGGCCGGTGCGGACCAGCTCCCGGAGCTGATGAGTGGCGTCGTCGGCGAAGGGCGCGACCATAACCGGGTCAGTAGGCCAGGGCGTACCGGCTGAAGCCCGTGAGCTCGGCTTCGGCCTCCTCGAGATCCTTCACAACCGCGGTGCCCACGCGCACGAAGGGATCGCTCGGCGTTTCCTGGCGCCAGATCGCCATCGTGTTCTCGATGTTGTCGTCCTCGCTGTTCACGCTGCCGTCGTCGTTCAGGTCGCCACGGGCCTCCTCGTAGCGGATCCGGAGCTCGGCCGGCTCATCGGCGGAGAAGGTGAGACCGCTGGGCTCCATTTCGAACAGCATCTTGGTCGGGTCCACCACCTGGATCGTGATCAGCACCGAATCGCCCTCGGCGATCGGACTGCCGTCCGGCCGGGCCTGGAGCGACGGCGCGTTCACCCGAAGGCGCAGGTACTCCTCGCCTGGACCGCCCTGGTCGTCCTGGAAGTAGATCCGTGCCTCGGCGTCGCGCCCCTTCACCGCGTAGAAGCTCGCCTCGGCGTTGTAGAGCGGAGGCGCGTCGGGGGACACCCCGACGATGTTGAGCTCGGCCGGCGGCTTGGTGGTATCTGTGGGGCCGCTGGAATCGGAGCAGGCCAGCAGCGCGGCCATCGGAGCCAACAGCAGCAGGAGCTGGGTACGCATGGGATACATCCTCTCGGGCATCAGTCCACCTGGCCATCGAGCAGCCGCTGCAGTCTCGGCCGGGAAATCCCCAGCCGTCGGGCCGCCTCGCTCTTGTTGCCGCCGGTCAGGTCGAGCATCGCCTTCGCGGCGGTTCGCACCACATCCTCCAGCGGGGCCGGGAAGGGCAGCGTCTGCCCCGAGTCTCCCGGCGTCCGCTCGGGGCCCGGCGCCTCGATCTCGAGGGTGCCCGGCGGAGACAGCACGACCGCGCGCTCGACCACGTTGCGCAGCTCCCGGATGTTGCCGGGCCACCGATAGCGCCTGAGCGTCTCGCGGGCCGCGGGTCCGAGCTCCGGCACCGGAAGCCCGTAGCCCCGCGCGATCCGCTCCACGAACGTGCGCGCCAGCAGCTCGACGTCGCCCGCGCGGTCGCGGAGCGGCGGGAGCACCAGCACCACGACGTTCAGGCGGTAGTACAGGTCCTCCCGGAACTCGCCCCGGCGCACCGCCTGCGCCAGATCCACG
>DASSMN010000329.1:0-2467 GCA_035688885.1 Gemmatimonadales bacterium | reverse complement strand
CGCCGGCGCCTACGGCTTCGTCATGGCCTCCAACTACAACTCGCGGCCCCGCGCGGCGGAAGTGATGGTGGACGGCGACCGGTGGTGGCTGGCGCGGGCCCGCGAAACTGTCGAGCAGCTGTACTACGGCGAACAGATGGAGCCGGAGTGAGCCGATCGCTCCCTCATCGGCGAGCGCAGCGAGGAATGTTGTTGACCAAGTCCGAGGCATTCGCCTGCAAGGTCCCTCGCCGCGCCTGGGATGAGGGAGTGCCACCTTACGGCGGGCGCTGCCTGCTGGACTTCACCTGACCCCTGGGACCGACGCATGCCGACCAGCTCCACCCTTGCCCCCGAGCGCAGCCGAGCCGGCGCTCCTCCGCCCGTGCCTCCGCACCACGACGGCGTCCTGATCATCGATTTCGGGTCCCAATACACCCAGCTGATCGCCCGGCGCGTCCGCGAGGCCCACGTCTACTGCGAGATCCACCCTCCTTCGCGCACTGTGCAGTGGATCCGCGATTGGCGACCCAAGGGAATCATCCTTTCGGGCGGCCCCAATTCGGTCTACGGCGAGAGCGTACCCACCGCCGATCCCGCGCTGCTCGACCTCGGGACGCCGGTGCTGGGCCTCTGCTATGGCATGCAGCTCCTGGCCCACCTCTCGGGCGGCAACGTTACCCGGGCATCCCGCCGCGAGTATGGGCGCGCCAGCGTCACCGTCGAAGGCGGGCGGCTGTTCCGCGGGTTCGGCCAGGGCGAGGAGACTCCGGTTTGGATGAGCCACGGCGACCACGTGGACGTGGCGCCGCCCGGCTATCGCGTCACCGCGTCGAGCGAGAACAGTCCGGTGGCCGCCTTCGAGCACACCCAGCGCCCCCTGTTCGGCGTGCAGTTCCATCCGGAGGTGGCGCACACGCCCCGGGGCGGCGAAATCCTCAGCAACTTCCTGTTCGAGGTCTGCGGCATTACCCCCGACTGGACCCCGAGTCACTTCGTCGAGAGCGAGGTCGAGCGAATCCGGGAGCTGGTCGGGCCCGATCAGCGGGTCATCTGCGGCCTGTCGGGCGGGGTGGATTCGTCGGTGGCGGCGGTGCTGGTGCATCGGGCCGTGGGCGACCGGCTTACCTGCATCTTCGTGGACCACGGGCTGCTCCGTCTGCACGAACGGGAGCAGGTCGAAGCCACCTTCCGCCGTCACCTGGGCATCGACCTGCGGGTGGTGGACGCGAGCGAGCGGTTCCTCGACCGCCTCGCGGGCATCACCGATCCCGAGGAGAAACGGCGCCGCATCGGACACACGTTCATCGACGTCTTCGAGGCGGAGGCCCGCTCGGTCGGGCCTGACGTCGGGTTTCTGGTGCAGGGCACGTTGTACCCCGACGTCATCGAATCGCTGTCGCCTCAGGGCGGCCCGTCGGTGACCATCAAGACCCACCACAACGTGGGCGGGCTGCCCGAGCGGTTGCCATTCAAGCTGCTCGAGCCGCTCCGCGAGCTGTTCAAGGACGAGGTGCGCCAGGTCGGGCGCGAGCTGGGACTGCCCGAGGAGATGGTCGGGCGGCATCCGTTCCCGGGCCCGGGGCTGGCCATCCGCATCATCGGCGACGTCAGCGCCGAGAGCCTCGAGATCCTGCGGCGGGCGGATCACATCTACATCGAGGAAATCCGGGCCGCGGGCCTGTACGACGATATCTGGCAGGCGTTCGCGGTGCTGCTGCCCATCCGATCGGTGGGGGTGCAAGGCGATTTCCGGAGCTACGATCAGGTGATCGCCCTCCGGGCCGTCACCAGCCGTGACGGCATGACGGCCGACTGGTTCGCGTTCCCGCCGGAGGTGCTGGCCCGGATCTCCAACCGGATCGCCAACGAGGTGGACGGCGTGAACCGGGTGGTGTACGACGTGAGCTCCAAGCCGCCCGCCACCATCGAGTGGGAATGAGCGCCGCCGCTCGCCGCCGCTCGGTCACCCTGCGGTTTCTGGCCGAGCCCAGCCACGTGAACTATGGCGGGAAGGTGCATGGTGGGGCGGTGATGAAGTGGATCGATCAGGCGGGCTACACCTGCGCGGCGGGGTGGACCGGCGACTATTGCGTGACCGTCTACGTCGGCGGGCTCCATTTCCTGCGGCCCATCAGGGTCGGCGAGATCGTCGAGTGCCGCTCGCTCGTGATCCATACCGGCCGGACCAGCCTGCACATCGCGGTCGATCTCTACGCCCGCGATCCCAAGGCCACGGAGGTGGTCCGGACCGGCCACTGCGTCATCGTGTTCGTGGCCCTCGACGAGGCGGGGCGGCCCAAGCCGGTGCCGCCCTGGGTGCCCGCAACCGACACCGATCGCGCCCTTCAGGCCTATGCCCTCCGGCTCGTCGAGCTCCGAAAGCTGATGGACACGGAGCTCGAGACCCACTTCGCCGAGCTCGATCGGTCCGCCGAAGGCGGCTGACGCGCGGTCAGCGCAACCGGGTGAACTTGAACTCCTGCGT
>DASSMN010000301.1:0-9671 GCA_035688885.1 Gemmatimonadales bacterium | reverse complement strand
CGCCTCACCCGGGGCCGGCTTGGTTGCCATCCAGTGCTCCATCTCGCGGGCCACCACGCTGATCTCGGGAAAGCCGTACGATCCGCCCGACCCGGCCAGCCGGTGGAACCGGCTTTTGAGCGAGGCCGCTGCTTCAGGGCGAAGGGCGCGAAAGGCCGCGATGTCGGTGCGAAGCTCTTCCAGGCGCTCGGGGAACTCGGCGAGGTACTCCCGTTGCAGCTCGATCAGCGCGTCGTCGAGTGGATCGGTCATGGGCTGCGGAACCGTTCGAAGGCGAGCCGAGCGCCGGCGACGAAGGCCGGAGACGTGCTCCAGTGGCCGCGCACCTCGCTCCCCAGTCGCGCGGCCATGATCGCGCTGCGGTCGTCCACCACGCTGATGATCGGCATGCCGGGCCAGCCGTGGTCGCCCGAGACGACTTCCACCTGCGCGAAGTCCAATTCGACCGGGCCCGTCGCGCATAAAACGAGGGGAATGCCCGCGGAGTAGGGCCGCCGGAGCGCGGGTGCCAGCAGCGGATAGGCGTCGGCGGGGGCCAGCAGCGACACCGACTCGCCGGCACGGGCCACGTCATGGGTGATGAGCTGAAGCACCGCCCGCCCGGATTCGATCTCGACCAGCGTCGGCGTGGCGGGCACCACGACGGCCTCGAGGTCGGTGCTGAGACGTTCGAGGGCGAGGCCATGATCGGTCGAGATCCGAGCGATGAGCGCGGCGGGTGTTTCCGGCCGGTATCGCTTGGGGCGTCCCGCGTCTACCCGCGCGGCGCCTTTGGCGACCAACCCCTCGAGCGCGCTGTACGCGTTGGCCCGGGCAAGCCCTGCGGTGCGGGCGATGGCGTATCCGGTACCCGGCCCGCCAACCAGGAGCACCTCGTAGACGAGGCTCTCCGTAGGGGTGAATCCGAAGTGGGTCAGGTTGATGCGGGGCATGGTGAGTAGTTTGTGATACTACCCTCGCGCCCGCAATCCCAGAGCGCCCTGCGGCGGTTAGATGAAGTCGAGGGACCAGCCCAGGTGCCGGGCGATGAGCGCCAGCCGGAAGGTGACATCCACCTCCCGACCCTCGGCGGTCTTCGCGTCGACCTGCAGGGGGTAATAGTGGTAGGTGATCTTGTTGATCGCTTTCGGCTGGGAGCGAAGATTCTTTGGTCTCCAGATGCCGAGCTCGTCACAGTCCTTGAGCAGCCGGCCAAGGACCTTCGAGGCGACCGGGGCCCAGGGGAGCGCCCCCATGCGCGCCATCAGCTCGATGTAATGGAGCGCCAGCGGGATGTCGGACGGCTGGCCTTTGGTGTCGGCTTCGATGGGGTCACCGAGCAGGAGATGCTGTGGCTTCACCATTCGTTTTCCGACCTGAATACCAAACGCCTTCTTTGGCGCCGGCTGCGCCAGGTAGTGGCCCAACCGCTCGGTGAAGCCGGCCCGTTCCCGCTGGAGGTTGGGCATGGCTGCCAGCATGGCGACCGAGTACCAGCTTGGGGGATGGGCCTCAGGGTGCAGCACGAGCTGGCTGCCCGATTTCACGAATGGCTTTTCCGCCACCGGGCTCCGCAGAAATTGGGACACCGCGTTGGCGATCTTGTGGCCCGCGCCCCGGAGCCGGGGATCCTCACCGTAGCCCGCCTCGGCCAGCGCCGCGGAGGCTGCTTCCCGCATGATGTCGCGAGCCCACAGCTCCGCTTCAGGGTCGGATTTGACGGTCTTCTGGAACTCGAACAGGAGGGCCGGATCCTCGTCGCGACTCAACAGGCGGAACAGGACCCGGTCGCCCAGCTTGAACGGCCGTCCGGAATGCGGCCAGCCCAGCTGGAGCAGCCGCCGATACTGCGGGATGGTGCCCACGTCTTTGATGCCCTGGGCGGCCGAAGGCGCAAGGCCGAGCAGGTTGCCGCTCCAGACCCCATTGTCCTTCTGCTTCTTGACCACCCCCAACGCCGCCTTCGACTCGAGCACGGCCGTGAGGGCGGCCGCGATGGTCTCCGGCGAGGCATACCCCGGCGGCGCCAGCTCGGTGAGCGTGCGATACCGGATCGTCGGCCCCGCAATTTCGAGGAGCCAGGTGAGCGGAATCCGGTGGTGGTTCGGTAGATCCAGAAACGCTCCTGGGGAGGGGTCAGGGCGTAGGCGGCCGGGAAGATAGGTGGGACCGAGCGGGGACGGTAGGGCGGCGGGCCCTCACCCCCGCCGCCGCGCGGACCTACTGCGCCCCCGATTCGAGCCGGGCCTCGCCGGCTTGGCGGAACTCTGAGCCAGGGCTCCACTTAGGCTGATCGCGTGCGGTTCCGACGATCAATGCTGTCCTGACGATGACACGAAGCTGTTGGATAGCGCCATCATAATCGAACCAGGGTTGGATCTGATCGCTGGGCTGATGGTAGCGCTCAGCCGTGTACTTGGCGTGCTGTTCCTCGCCCCAGCCCGCCGGACGGCCCACGTAGTCGTTCCCGCTCTCCAGGCTCGTCCCGGGGACCCCTACCCGGGCCAGGGAGAAGTGGTCCGAACGGAAGAACGAGCCCTTGAGTAGGGCCTCCTGGTTCACAGTCACCTTGAGACCCTCCGCCGCCGCGGCTTGGCTCATGGCAACCCCCAGGGTCGACTGGTCGAGACCCAGGGCGGAAAAATCGCGGGTCCGGCCATAGAGGTTCAGCACATCCACGTTGAGAATTGCGGCCATGTCCCGGAGTGGGAACGGCGGCGAGCTGGCCAGCGCCTGCGAGCCCAGGAGCCCGGACTCTTCGGCCGCGAACCCGATGAACACCATTGAACGGCCCGCACGGACCCCACTCTTCACGAAAGCCTCGGCCGTGGCGAGGACGCCGGCCGTTCCGGACGCATTGTCCTCCGCGCCGTTGTAGATCGAGTCCCCGTTCACCGGCGCCCCAATGCCGAAATGATCGTAGTGGCCGCCAATCAGCACGGCTTGGCGAGCCAATGGCCCGCGGCCAGGCCAGCGGCCCAGGACGTTCTCCGTGGCGGAGCGGCGGACTGCGCTCCGGACCGAGGCCTCGAGCTGGAGTTTGAGGGGGACGGGCTGGAACCCCTTCTTGGCGGCCGCCCTCGTCAGGGCGGCGAGGTCCTGGCCGCCCTGGGTGAACAGCCGAGCCGCGGCGTCCTGCTGAAGCCAACCGGCTACCAGGAGCGAGCCCGGCGGCTGCTCGAGCCTGACCTGAGGCCCCACCCACCCAGAGAGGACCGTGGTCCAGGGGTAGCTGGCGCTCTCGGTGGTGTGAACCATCAGGATGCCTGCCGCACCCTGCCGCTGGGCCTCCTCGATCTTGTAGGTCCAACGGCCGTAGTAGGTGAGGATCTTCCCGCGGAAGATCGTCGAGTCCTGGAGACCCGGGTCGTTCACCAGCACGACCACAATTTTGCCCTTGGCATCCAGCCCGGCATAATCGTTCCAGCCGTACTCGGGCGCGACGATCCCGTATCCTGCAAAGACGACGTCCCCACGCGTGCTCACCAGCGAGTCGTTGCGCATGGACCACATGACGAAATCCTTCTTCCACTCGTACGGCTGCCCCGGGGCGCCCGACACGGCGAGTGTGGGCTGCGGGGTGAGGGCAATGATGGGCACGCGCTGAAAGTACGTGCCGCTGTCCCCGGCGGGCTCGAGGCCCAATCGCTCGAACTGGGTGGCGATGTATTTCGCGGCGATCTCGCCCCCGCGGGTACCGGGTGCCCGACCCTCCAGGGCATCGTCGGCCAGGAACGCGAGATGGGCCCGGAGCACTCGGGCATCGAGTGCCCGGGTGACTCTGGTAGCCTGGCTGGGAACGGACGTTTGTGCGGCGAGCGAAGCAGGGAGACCGGCGAGGCACAGGGCGAGCGTCAACGAGCGCATGGGGGTCCTGGACGGGCGGTGGCGGTGGCCGGCTGCTAGAGCCGGAGGCGCTTGAACACTGGTTCAGGCAGCGCGCGAATGATCGCCATGATCGGGCGCCAGAACCAGGGAATGTAGGCGACGTCTCGACGCCGCTCGATGGCACGGTAGACCGCCCGCCCGGCTCGGCGCGCGCTGGCGAAGAGCGGCCCTTGCCGCATTCCGGCGGTCATTGGGGTGTCCACGAACCCGGGTTTCAGCGTGACGACCGCGACGCCCGACCGGAACAGTCGATTCCGGAGGCCCTCGAGAAAGCGGTCCAGGCCGCCCTTGGCACAACCGTAGACGTAGTTGCTCTGTCGCCCTCGGTCGCCGGCCACCGACGAAATGACGGCGATGCAGCCGGCCCGCGCGGTCTCGAACCGGTTGGCGAGCGGCGTCAGCAGCGCGATGGCCGATGTGAAGTTGACGTCGATAGCGGCCAGGGCATCCTCCGCGCTCGACTGGCAGCGCGCCTGGTCGGGCAGCACCCCGTGCGCCAGCAGCGCCAGGTCGAGCCCGCCGAAGGCCGTCCAGGCCGCCTCGATCACCTCCGCCCCGCGCCGGCGGTCGGTCACATCGAGCACGGCGGTTTCCACCGCCCGGGCCCCGCGCACCCGCAGGTCGGCGGCGACACCGTCGAGACGGGCGGCGTCGCGACCGGTCAGGAACAGCCGGGCTCCGTACGCGGCATAGACACGGGCGGTTTCCGTGGCGATCGCCGAGGTGGCACCAACGATGAGCACCCGCGGCGGCTCACGCCGCATAGACCCTCCGCCAGAAGGAGGACGAGAACCTGGGGTCGCGCTGGGCTTCGAGCCGGGGCGCCGTGGGAAAGAACGCCGCGAAGCTCTGCGGGCTCATGCGGGCGTCCTTGGCGGGATACACTGCGCCGCCGGCCTCGCGCACGACCGCGTCGAGCTCGTCGAGCAGCTTGAGGGTCCGGGGGCCACGATAAGGGAAATCGACCGCGAGCGTGATGCCCGGGCGCGGGAACGAGAGCCAACCCGGTGATTCCACCGTGCCGAACCGCTTGAGGACGCCAAGGCTGGCCGGCTCGTCGGACCGGCTGATGCGATCGAAGATGGTTCGAATGGCGCCGCCGCCGGGGGCTTCGGGCACGACGCACTGGTACTGGAGAAACCCGCCGGGCCCGTAGAGCCGGGTCCAGTCGCCCACGGCATCGAGTGGGAAGAAGAACGGCCCGTAGGGAATGACCTCGCGCCGGCGGCGGCGGAGCTGGCGATGGTAGTACGCCTGGTTGAAGAGCCGCATGGTGAGACGATTGATCAGACCGGCCGGCGCCTCCATCGGCACCTGGATCCGGGTAGCGTCGAGCGGCGAGGCGGGCGCGGCGTCCAGGGGAGCGTGGTCGCCCCGCATGTAGATCCCGCGTCCGAGCCGCGAGCCCCGCGCCAGGCAGTCGACCCAGGCGACCGTATACTCGTAGGCCTGGTCGTCGTCGGCGAGCTCGAAGAACCCCTCGAGTGACGGAAACCGGATCCGCTCCTGGTCGATACCGGGACCGGGAATCCTCCGGAGCCGGATCTCGGCCCAGAGGATGAGACCGGTCAGTCCCAGGCCGCCCACCGTGGCCTGGAACAGCGGATCGTCCGGCGAGCAGACGATCCGCTCGCCGCCGGAGCGCACCAGCTCGAGGCAGGTGACGTGCCGGCCGAACGTGCCCGCCCGATGGTGGTTCTTGCCGTGGATGTCGTTGGCGATCGCCCCGCCCACCGAGACCCACCGGGTGCCCGGCACGACCGGCAGGAACCAGCCGCGGGGGACGACGACGTCGAGGATCTCCGCCAGCGTGACGCCGGCCTCGCAGCGGAGCAGGCCGGTGCTCTCGTCGAGCGCGATCAGCCGGTTGAGCCGGCGAACGTCGAGCAGGGTGGCACCGTCGTTGAGGCAGCTGTCGCCATAGCTCCGGCCACAGGCGTAGGGCAGCAGGGGCCCGGGCAGCCGGTCGAGCTCGGGCAGGTCGGACCGCCAGACCACGGGCACCACCGTGGCCGGGCGCGCGGGCGGATAGCGGCCCCACGACCGGTAGTCGCGCATGCTAGAGCGCCAGGTACATCACCAGCGCCAGCAGCAGGCCGATGAGGTAGCTGGTCGGGTCGCGGACGGTGGCGACGATCGGATCGTCGTGGATCTTGCCCCGATGGGCCAGCAGCCACATGCGCCCGACCCAGTAGAGCAGCAGCGGGCATGCCAGCCACAGGGCCAGGGGGAGCCGGTAGAGCGCCACCACCTGCTCGCTGTTGATGTAGAGCGCGAGCACCAGCACCGACAGGTAGCCGCACGCGCCACCCATCGAGCCCAGCCACTCGCGGTCTCCCCGCTGGTAGCCGCGGCGGCGAACTGGCTCCGTCGCGCTTCCCTCCATGGCGCTCACCTCGGTGTACCGCTTGAGGAAGGCCAGGCTGAGGAACAGGAACATGGCGAAGGCCAGGAGCCAGGTGGAGAAGCGGACCCGGGCCGCCGCGATGCCCGCGAGCACGCGAAGGGTGTAGAGGCCGGCGAGCAGCAGCACATCCAGCACGGCAATGCGCTTGAGATAGAGGGAATACGTGGTCGTGAGCACCACGTAGAGCGCCAGCAGCGCCACGAACGACCGCGGCAGCGACGACCAGCTGAGGCCGAACGCGACCACCAGCAGCAGCGGCACCAGCCCGAACCCCACCTCCGGCCGCAGCGCGCCCGAGGCGAACGGGCGCTCGCGCTTGGTGGGATGACGGCGGTCGGCCTCGAGGTCGACGATGTCGTTGAGCACGTAGGCGCCAGACGCCGCGCAGGAGAACGCGACGAAGGCGAGGGTCGCCTTGGTCATGGTCTCGGCGTGGAACAGCTTGTGGTCGAGCACCACCGGCACGTAGACGAGCAGATTCTTGACCCACTGATGGGGCCGGAGCACCCGGACCAACGCCGTCACCGAGAGCCCGCCGGCACCCGTGCGCTCAGCCACGGGGCATTCCCCGGAGCCGGAACGCGGCTGCATCGGCAGCCAGGGCAGTCCGGCGGCCGAGATCGCGGAGCATGGCCGCTCCCGTATCGAGGCCGGAGCCGAGTGCCGTTCCGGTGGACACGATGGAAGGGAACGTCCGATAGTTCCCGGCGAAGTACATGTTCTCCCAGGAGGCGCTCCGCTCCGGCGGGTTGCGATAGCTGCGTCCGAACACCGGCGAGTACATCGGTACCCGGCTCACGTGAGTCCACGTCGCCTCGAGCTCGGCCCCGAACACGGCGCGGAAGTCGTCGCGGTAACGCGCCAGGAGCTCCTCGTCGGTCGCGCGGAAGAGTGGACGATCGCGGCCGCGCAGGTGCGTGACGAAGTTCACGCAGGTCTCGCCCGGGCCCCCGATGGTCGGGTTGAGCTCGCTCAACAGGAAGATGCCGCACGCGGTGCGGTCGAGCGAGGCCAGGTTGATCCAGTAGGCGCGCGGGTGCACTGGCTGTCGCGTGGCGCAGACCATCGAGATGAGCGCCGAATAACGCATGCGCTCGAGCTCGGCGGTGCGGTCGCCCCCGACCAGACGAAGGTACACCTCGGTCGGTACCGTGCTCACGAACAGATCGCCGCCGAGCCGCTCGCCGCTGGCCAGCTCGGCCTCGCGGACCCGGCCGCCGGAGGTGGTGAGCCGGTTCACCGCCGTATGGAGCCGCACCTTCACCCCTCGCTGGGCCAGCAGCCGGGAGACCCCATCGCAGAGGACCTTGGTCCACGTGGTGCCCGGGATGTAACCCAGCGGCGCCGATCCTTCGCGATAGTAGAGCCGTGCCCCGAGCCAGGCGCCGCTCACCTCGTCGCACGGCAGCTCGAACTTGAGCCGGGTCAGGCGCTCGAACAGGGCGGTTCGGACCCCCGCCCCGGCGTAGGTGTCCACCAGGTCGGCGGCGCTCCGGTCCTCCCACTCGGGCCAGTCGCGCTTGCCGAAGGCCTTGAGCATGAGCCGGACGAAGCCGGCCTTGTCCCGCAGCGACATGGGAAATCCCAGAAAGCCCGCCGCAGAGCCGAGATCGTACGCTCGCCCGCCGAGATGGAACAGCATCCGAACCCGGCGCCACCGAACCGACGGCAGCGCTCCGATCTGCTCGAGGAAAAAATGCAGGACCCGGTCGCGGTGCAGGATGTGGTGATAGCCGAGCGGATAGAAGTGACCGTCGTGCTCGAAGCTGCTGGCGAGTCCCCCGAGCGACGGCCCGCGCTCGATGACGGTGATATCGCTCAGCCCGGCCTCGGCCAGTGCGTAAGCGACAGCCGCCCCCGACAGACCGCCTCCGAGTACCACGACCGAGGCGCTCATGGGGTGGGCAGGTGCCGGAACGGGGCGAAGCCGGCATCGCGGAGCTGACGCATGCTTGCGGCCATCAGCGGCTCGTCCCAATGGAGGAAGAACGGGTAGTGACGCTGGGCCAGGCTGTCGATCGGGGCGCCCGCGGCGATGTCACGCTCGAGGCTCGCCATGCCGTCCCCGAACCAGTCCCGCCGCTTGAGGCCCTCGCGCGTGTTGAGCGGGAAGAGGAGCGCGGCCACCAGCGCGAGCGCGGCCGGTCCCCAGCGGCGGAGCGGCGGCGAGCCATAGAGCAACAGGGTGAAATAGGCCGCGCACAGCAGCGGCGCCGCCAGCAAGGCGTAGCGGGGCGACATGCGCCCCAGCTCGGCCACTCGTCCGGCCCGACCCCATCCGAGCGCCACGGCCAGGATGCCGCACGAGGCGAAGTAGGCCAGCAGCCCGACCATCCGGATGCGCTCCTGGTAATCGGTGCGGAGCGCCCGAAGGAGGGCTGCCAGGCTCGCCGCCAGCACGGCGGCACAGACCACGCCGAAGACCACCCAGGCCTTCGCGGTAGCGGGGCCGAACCCATAGATGACGAACTTGGCCGTCGTGGCGAGCGTGGCGCCCATCCCTGGGCTGACTCCGTTCCACGGAGATGTCTGATAGCCGATGAAGTAGGCGCCGCACAGCACCAGCGCGGCGACGCCCCCGACCGCTGCCACGGGCAACCGACCGGCCGAGGCAGCCACGCCTCGGCCGGTCCACCAGGCGTACACCAGCCATGCCGCGAGCGGCGGGGCGAGCACCAGGCCGTTGGCCCCCGCGAGGGGCAGGGAGGCCACCGCGAGCGCGGCGCCGAGCGCGAGGGCCCCTGTCGGCGGCGAGGACGGGTGTGCGAGAACCACCAGGAGCACCGCGCAGACCAGCACCGTCGGCAGCACGAACTGGATCTGCCAGGCCCATACCAGATTGTCCCATTGGCCGAGGTGTAGCAGCAGCAGGGGGAAGAAGGCATCCGCCAGGGACGTCCGGCCGCTGCGCAACCGCCGCGCAGAGAGGATCATCCCCGCTGCGACGGCGGCGAGAATCAGGGTGTCGAACACCATCGTCGAGCGGAAGTCTCCAGTGGCCCGGAGCAGGCCGAGGTTCACCAGCCGCGGCAGCGGCAGCCGGTGCTCGCTATTCTGACTCCAGAGCCAGGTGCCGAGATGCGGCTCGTGATGCGTCATGGGCGCGACCATCAGCCAATCCTCCTCGAACGGGAGGTTGCGGCCGTCGCGCGCGATGAAGCCGAGCAGGATCAGCAGCGCCGAGGTCCAGACCAGCCAGACGACGGCGGATCGCAGGCGGTCGGAGCTCATGGCCTATCCTCGGCAGGTCGGCGGGGGTGGGCCGAGTCAGCGCCGGCGGATGCGAGAACGCTGGAGTTCACAGGGAAGAACCGGTACAGATCGAGCCCGGACACGTACATGCTGTCCGAGCTCCGAGGAAGGTCGGCGCCGAAGTAGTAGCGGAGCACGTCACCCA
>DASSMN010000115.1:0-7148 GCA_035688885.1 Gemmatimonadales bacterium | reverse complement strand
TGTTCGTGGGGGTCCCAAGTAGCACGAGCCCCGCCTCGACGGCGTGGGGCAGCGCGACGTCGAGGCGGTCGGTCCCGCTCACCAACCTCCCCACCCTCAGGACGCCCAAGCAAGAAGTCGGGACGTCCGGTCATTCTCCCGCGCGGCCGCGGCTGACAAACTCCTCTCACGCGCCACGGTGGCGCGCCACTCGCTCGCGGAGAATGACGGATGTCCACCATCAGCCCCACCACTGCGGAGATCCCGGCCTGGTCCGAGGACCCGTTCACCGCCCGAGCCAGGTCGGTCTGGACCTCGGGCGACTTCCTGCCGATTGCCCGAAGCTTCGAGGCGGGCGCCGAAGATTTCATCGCGCGGCTGGTGCTCGGCGCAGGCGAGCGGGTGCTCGACGTCGCATGCGGCACCGGCAACCTGGCCATCCCCGCGGCGCGGATGGGGGCGCGGGTCACCGGGATCGACATCGCGCCGAACCTGATCGTGCAGGCCCGCCTGGAGGCCCGGGCGGCCGGGTGCGACATCGCCTTCGAGGTGGGCGACGCCGAGTCCTTGCCCTACCTCGACGGTCAGTTCGACGTGTCGGTGACCATGTTCGGGGCGATGTTCGCCTACCGCCCGGATCGCGCGGCGGCCGAGCTGCTCCGGGTGACCCGCTCGGGCGGTCGGGTGGCCATGGCCAACTGGACCCCCGAGGGCTTCGTCGGGAAGATGCTCCGCGCCCACACGGCGACGGTGCCGCCGCCGGCCGGCGTTCCCAGCCCGCTCGAGTGGGGCAAGGAAGAGGTGGTGCGCGCCCGGTTCGGCAGCGGGGTGAGCTCGCTGCTCTGCACCCGCCGGACGCTCGAGCTCCGATTCCCGTTCCCGCCGGCGGCGGTGACCGAGCTGTTCGCGGCTCACTACGGGCCCACGGTCATGACGCTTCGCGCGGCCGACCCGGCGGCCTCGAGCCGCCTGCGGGAGGAGCTCACCCGGTTGTTCCAGGAGCACAACGTGGACGCCGGCGACGGCACGACCGTCGTCGGTGAATACCTCGACGTCCAGGCGCGAGTGGCCTGACGCTCGATCGGACGACAACCCGCACTCGCCAACCTACAGCAGAGGTGATGACCCATGAGCCAGCGTTCGAACGCACTCGCCGATCGTCTCGAGCAGGGGGCCCGCGCCCTCGCCGAGCTGGCGGCCGGCCTGAGCGACGTGGAGTGGCATACCCGAATTCCGAAGGACGGGCGCAAGATCGGCGTGGTGGTGCATCACGTGGGCTCGATGTACCCGCTCGAGATGCAGCTGACCCAGGTGCTGGCGGCGGGCCAGCCGATCGAGAACGTGACCTGGGACGATATCCACGCGGTCAACGCCAAGCACGCGAAGGAATTCGAGGCCGTGACCAAGGCGGCGGCGCTGGAGCACCTCGAGCGGAACAGCACGGCGGCCGCGGCGGCCATCCGGGCGCTGAGCGACGAGCAGCTGGACCTGGCGGCGCCGGTGTCGCTCTACGGCGGCGCGCCGCTCACCTGCCAGTTCTTCATCGAGGATCATCCGATGCGGCACAGCTTCCATCACGGCGCGGTGATCCGGAAGGCGCTGGGGCAGATGAAGACCACGACGCGCGTGGCGGTCTGAGCGGTCCGAATCGAAACGGCCGCGGGGTTTCCGCGGCCGTTGGCTCGAGGCCGAGATCTTTGGGGGCGAGCTACATTCCGGCACCATGACTTATCTGCTCGCCCTCGCCTCCGCCCTGCTCTACGGCGCCGGCGACTTCACCGGCGGACTCGCCACCCGGCGCGCCAGCACGCTGCCGGTGATCGTCGTGTCACAGCTGAGCGGGCTGGTGCTGCTGGCCCTGCTGTTCCCGTTCCTGCCCGCGGCATCGCCCTCGCGCGCCGATCTCTGGTGGGGCGTGACCGCCGGCCTCACCGGCGGCGCGGGCGTGGCGCTGCTGTACCGGGCGCTTGCGATCGGCCGGATGGCCGTCGTGGCGCCGACCACCGCCGTGTGCGCGGTGGCGGTTCCGGTGCTGGTGTCGGTAGCGCTGGGCGAGCGCCCCGGGGCGATGGCAGCCGCGGGCATCGTGCTCGGCCTGGCGGCCATCGTGCTGGTGAGCCAGCAGACGGCGCCGGAGCCGGCCGCCGGGTCGGCAGGCGGTCGCCTGCCACCCGGAGTGGGCATCGCGCTGGTGTCGGGCGTCGCGGTGGGTCTGTTCCTGCTCTCGCTGGCTCAGACCCGGCCCGAAGCCGGCATGTGGCCCATCCTCGCGTCGCGCACCACCTCGGTCGTCCTGTTCGGCCTGGCGGCGCTGTTCACCCGCCGGTCGGTGCGGCTGCCCGGCGTGCTGGGGCTCACGCTCCTCTGCGGCGTCATCGACATGACCGCCAACGCGCTGTACCTGGTGGCCGCGCGGGTGGGCCCGTTGAGCGTGGTGGTGACGCTGGCGTCGCTCTATCCGGCCAGCACCGTGCTCCTGGCGCGGGTGGTGCTGGGTGAGCGCCTCAACCTCCGGCAGGTGGCCGGCGTGGCGTGCGCGCTGGCGGCCATCGCGCTGATCGTGAGCGGCGAGCGCTGAGCACGGCGCTGGCGCTGAACGGCAGCACCCGCGCGCGGATCATTTGCGACTGGGCACCGCCGGGATTGACCGCAGGAACTTCCACAGCGCCTCGATCTCCACGTCGGTCATGTTCCGCGCCAGCACGGTCACTCCCGCCATCGGCTCGAGCAGCTTGCGGCCATCGGGCCGCTTGGCCTGCCTGAGCAGCGCTTCGAACTGCTCGAAGCTCCAGCTACCGAGTCCGCTCGCATCGGGCGTCAGGTTGGCGGCCGGCGGCCAGCTCGGGTCGCCGCCCGGAATCGGACCGCCGGCCAGGTTCGCGCCGTGGCATCCGGTGCAGGTCGTGGCGAGGTGGCGGCCGAACTCGATCGTCGGCGCGGTGGGCGGCGGCAGCGCGTCGTGCGCGGCACCCTCGGCGGCGATGAGGTCGGCCGAGAGCTGAACCTTGCCCGTGGCGATCAGCACCTTGCCCAGCGGGCCGAGCGTGGGCGCCGGAACGAGGCTGTCCACCGGCGGCTGCGCGCGCAGGTACACGATGATGTCGCTCAGCTCCTGATCGCTCATGTGGTGGAAGTCCACCGAGGGCATGAGCGCGGGCAGCCCGCCCGGCTTGACGCCGTGCCGCACGATGCGGTCGAAGTCCGCGGCCTGAAAGCCGGCCGTGCGGCCGCCCCGGCCCGCGGTGAGATTGGGCCCCAGGATCCGGCCGATCGGCGCCGCGTCCACCATGGTCCCGCCGCCCAGGCGCGCGCCGTGGCAGCCGATGCAGGGGTAACGTGAGGTGATGAGGTGCCGGCCTCGCGCGAGGGCCTCGTCGCGCGCCACGCTATCGGCCTCCGCTGGCGTCAGCTTGCGGCGCGCCACCTCCTCGGCCGCGAGCGGGAATGGAATCGGGAAGTCCATGGTGTGGACCTGGTAGACGCGCGCCAGCTTGCGGCTGGTGGTCACCGAGGCCCAGACGTAGAAGCCGAGCGCCCCGACGATGAGGATCAGGACGAGGATGCCTACAATGCTGAGTACCTTGCGCAGGGTGCCTCCGCCGGGGTGGAGATCGCGTTGCTTGTCCGGGTCGCTCGGCCCGGGCAACTTCAACGACATTCACATGCTGGCAGTATCGGCGCTCAACGGTACGGCATAACTGTGCGTTGCGACAGCCCTCGGGCAGCCGTCCGAGTCGGACCGACCGCGGGCGCTCACCAGTCACTTTGACCCGGCTTTTCTGCTCATGCCTCGACTGCTGCTCACGCTGGTCCTGCTGCTGTCGCTCGCGCCTGCCGCAGCCGCCCAAAAGCTCTCGTCCAAGGAACGCGCCATCGCGCGCCGGATCGCCGGACAACAGGCGGCCGATCTCGCGCTGCTCGAGCGGGTGGTGAACATCAACAGCGGCACGCACAATTTCGAGGGCGTGCGCTCGGTCGGCCAGGTATTCGGCGACGAGCTCAAGCGGCTCGGCTTTGCGGTGCGATGGGTGCCGCTGCCCGACAGCCTTCAGCGCGCGGGGCACCTCATCGCCGAGCGAAAGGGACGCAAGGGCCGCGGCCGGCGCCTGCTGCTCCTCGGGCATCTCGACACCGTGTTCGAGCCCGACAGCCCGTTCCAGACATTCGAGCGCCAGGACACCCTGGTCCGGGGCCCGGGCGTGAACGACATGAAGGGCGCGATCGTCATGATGATCTCCGCGCTCAAGGCGCTCCAGGGCGAGGGCGCGCTCGACGGGAGCACGATCACGGTGGCGCTGATGGGGGACGAGGAGGACACCGGCGAGCCGGCCGGCGTGGCGCGCGCCGCCCTGGTCGATGCCGCGAGCCGGAGCGACGTGGTGCTCGGCTTCGAGGGCAGCACCTACACCCAGGCGGTGGTGGCGCGGCGCGGGTTCACCAGCTGGCGGCTGGCCGCGCATGGAAAGCAGGCCCATTCACAGGGCATCTTCAAGGAAGGGAACGGCGCCATCTACGAGCTGGCCCGCATCCTCGACGGATTCTATCGCGAGGTGCGCGGGGAGCCCAATCTCACGTTCAATCCGGGCGTGATCCTGGGCGGCACCGACGTCAGCTTCGACACCGTGGCGCTGACCGGCACGACGGCCGGCAAGCTCAACATCATCGCGCCGGAGGCCGTGGCCGCGGGCGACCTGCGCTACATCTCGAGCGACCAGGAGCAGCGGGCCCGCGAGGCGATGCAGCAGGTGGTCGAGCAGCACCTGCCCGGCACCTCCGCCGAGCTCACGTTCTACGGCAGCTCCCCGGCGATGGAACCCAAGGCCGGCAACTACACGCTGCTCCGCGAGCTGGACGCGGTCAGCCGGGAGCTGGGCTCGGGGCCGGTGGAGGCGCAGGACCCCGGCACCCGGGGCGCCGGCGACATCTCTTACATCGCCGCCCAGGCCGACGCGCTCGACGGGCTGGGCACGCTGGGCGGCGGCGATCACTCGCCCGACGAGTACATGAACCTCAGGGCCCTGCCGGTGCTCACCCAGCGGGTGGCGATCCTGATCTACCGGCTCACCCATCGACGTGCCGGGCGATGATCGGTCGGAACTCGGAGTTTGACAGGCCGTCGCCCGAGCCGCAGGATTGACCTTTCATGAGCCCCGGTCTCCAGACCTCAGAGGTTCCAGCCGGCACGACCATGTCCGGCGCCGGCGCCGCCCAGCGCCTGGTGTCGGTGGACATCGTGCGGGGCGCGGTGATGGTGCTGATGGCCATCGACCACGTGCGCGTGTTCTCCGGGGTGCCCGCCGGCGGTCCCACGCCGGGCATCTTCTTCACCCGCTGGATCACCAACTTCTGTGCCCCGGCGTTCATCTTCCTGGCGGGCACCAGCGCCTTTCTCTACGGCCGGCGTCACGCCGACCTGTCGCGCTTTCTGCTGGTCCGCGGCCTGTGGCTCGTGCTGCTCGAGCTCACCCTCATCCGGGTGGGATGGACCTTCAACCTGGACTTTTCCAGCTACCTGCTGGCGGGCGTGATCTGGGCGATCGGCTGGTGCATGGTGCTGATGGCGGGACTGGTGCGGCTGCCGCCGGCGGTGGTGGGCTACGCGGGCCTGGCGGTGATCGCGCTGCACAACGCCGTCATGCCGCCGCTGGTGCCGCTGCTGCCGGTGCCGGTTCGGGCGGTGCTGTACACCGCGTTTCAGGATCCGCCGATCGGTCCGCTGATGGTGCTGTACTCCATCATTCCATGGATCGGCGTGATGGCGGCGGGCTTCGGCTTCGGGACGCTGGTGACGCTCGAGCCCGCGCGCCGGGATCGGCTGTGCTACCTCATCGGCGGGGCGAGCATCGCCCTGTTCCTGATGCTCCGCGGCTTCAATCTCTACGGCGATCCCAAGCCCTGGGCCCCCGGACGGATACCCGCCGTGCTCGCCTTCATCAACACCACCAAGTATCCCGCCTCGCTCAGCTTCCTGCTCATGACGCTGGGGCCGACCATCGCGCTCATGCCGCGGCTCGAGCGGGCCCGCGGCGCGGTGGCCCGCTGGCTCACGGTGTTCGGCCGCGTGCCGTTCTTCTTCTACCTGGTGCACATTCCGCTCATCCACGCGCTGGCGGTGCTCGTCTCGGCGGGTCGGCAGGGACAGGTGAGCCCGTGGCTGTTCGCCAACCATCCGATGGGCAATCCGCCGCCACCCGAGGGCTACACCTGGAGCCTCGGCCTCTTGTACCTGGTGTGGGCGGTGGCGATCGCGATCCTGTACATCGCGTGCCGCTGGTTTGCCGAGCTCAAGGCGAGGCGAACCGAGGCCTGGCTCAAGTTCCTCTAGGCGCTGGCGCTCGCCCTTGGTGGCGCCGTTAAGCTTCCCGTATGACGGACGCGGAGCGGCGCGGCCCTGATGTGCCGTCCGGCATCGTCGAGTATCGCCTGCCCGGCGACTGGCAGGTGCTCGCGGGCCGGACCGACGCGGCCAACGAGTACCTGAGCCTTCGCCTTGCCCGCCAGCGGGATCTCTGGTTTCACATCCGCGGCATGCCCGGCGGTCACGTCGTGCTACGCGTGCCGGACGATGAGCGCCCGGACCGCGCCACTGAGGAGCTGGCCGCCGCCATCGCCGCGTTCCACAGCAAGGCCCGGGCAGCGGGTACCGTCGCCGTGTCGTGCACCGAGGGCCGTCACGTGTCGAAGCCGGCCGGGGCCAAGCCGGGCACCGTGAGCATCACCAAGGAGCGGGTGCTCAAGGTGAAACCATTGACCGAGGCCGCGGCCGCCGCGCTCCGCCCGACGGCACTCGGTTAGCTCCAGCCTGTCACCCGACGCTCTTGCCGGTGCTCTCGCCGTAATGCACAATAGGGCGCGGGCGGCAGTCCGCGTCTCCCTCTCTCGCATCCGATCATGACAGGCCCGCTGCCTTCGCGTTCCGACCGGTACGACGCCAGCCTGTTCGCTGCGTGGCGCACCACCAACCGGGTGACGATCTACCTGATCGAGCGGCTCCCGCCGGAGCTCTGGCGGTCGTCGCTGCCCGGCTCGCCGCGCCGAACCGTGGGGATGATGGCGGCCCACCTGCACAACTCGCGCTGCCGCTGGGTCCGCACGCTGGGCAGCGCATTCGGCGTTCCCGTGCCCGAGCAGCTCCCCAGGCAGGCTACCCGCCGGCAGGTGGTTCCGGC
>DASSMN010000487.1:0-2660 GCA_035688885.1 Gemmatimonadales bacterium | reverse complement strand
ACCATCAGCGGCGCCGGCCGCACCGAGGCCAGCGACACCGCCCTCGAGAGCCGCTCCCTGGGCAGCTACATCGAGCAGGAGATGGCGCTCAAGGAGCGCCTCTTCGTCACCGGCGCCCTGCGCTTCGACGACAACAGCGCGTTCGGCAAGAACTTCAACGCCACCGTGTATCCCAAGGCCAGCGTGTCGTGGCTCATGTCGGACGAGCCGTTCTTCAGCAAGGGATCGTTCCTCAGCACCCTGCGGCTCCGGGGCGCCTACGGCGTCTCCGGCCAGCAGCCGGGCACCAACGACGCGCTGCGGTACTACAGCCCGGTGGCCGGCAAGCGCGGCGGCGTGGGACTCACCGGCGTGACCTTCGGCAATCTGGGCAACGCGGACCTCAAGCCCGAGCGCTCCCATGAGCTCGAGCTCGGCCTCGACGCCTCCATGCTGAAGGACCGGATGAGCCTCGAGTTCACTTACTTCAACAAGGAAACCAAGGACGCCCTGATCCAGCGGAACGTGGACCCCTCCGCCGGCGCGTCCGACGTCCAGTTCTTCAACCTGGGGCGGGTCAAGAACTACGGCGTCGAGATGGCGATCAACACCCGGGTCATCGACAGCCGCGACTTCTCCTGGGATCTCGCGCTCTCCGGGTCGGTCTACGAAAACACCCTGGCCGAGATCGGCGACGGTGTCGGCGAAATCGTCTTCGGCTTCGGCCTCCAGCGCCACGTGCAAGGCTACCCGCTCGGCGGCTACTGGGCCCGCCCGATCACCGGGTTCAACGACGCCAACCACGACGGTATCATCGCCGCGGACGAAGTGACCGTGGCGGACAATGTGGCCTTCCGCGGCCGGGCGCTGCCCAACAAGGAAGCCTCGCTCAACAGCACCTTCGCCCTGTTCAACGATCGCATCCGGATCGGCACCCAGTTCGACTACCGCGGCGGCAACTACATCGACAACGCGATCGAGTCGTTCCGCTGCACCCCGGTGCTCAACTGCCGCGGCCTGGTGGACCGGACCGCGCCCCTCGAGGAGCAGGCCCGGGCCCAGGCGGTCCTCAACGAGGCGACCGAGTGGGGGTACTTCGAGCCCGGATGGTTCGTCAAGCTGCGCGAGCTGTCGGTCACCTGGAACGCGCCCAACAGCTGGGCCCGGAACTTCCGCGCCAGCCGGCTGAGCATCACGTTCGCCGGGCGTAACCTGCTCACCTTCGACGACTACAGCGGCGTCGATCCCGAAGTCAACGCGTTCGGGCAGGACAATTTTGCTACCAGCGACTTCGAGTCGCAGCCGCCGGTGAAGTACTACACCGTGCGGCTCAACGTCGGCTTCTGAGGGGGTGACGGCACCATGCGCATGACATCCTTCACGGCCGCCGTCCCGTCTCTCCGGACGCGCCGCGCCCGCCGGGCCCTCGGCCCGGTGCTGCTGCTCCTGGCCGGCGCCTGCGGCCTGCTCGACACCGAGAGTCCCAACACCGTCGAGCCGGGCGAGCTCGACAGCCCCGCCGGCGCGGAGGCGCGCCGGGTCGGCGCCATCGCCGACTTCACCTTCGGCAAGGACGGCGACGGCGACCTCAACCTGGGTCGGACCGACGGCCAGATCCTGCTCAGTGGGCTCATGGCCGACGAGTTCGTGCTCTCGACCACCCCGCCGACCGAGCAGGAGGTGGACCAACGGCGGGTGTTCGAGAACAACACGACTCTCTACGCCATGTACTGGTACATGCATCGGGCGCGCGCGGCGGCGGAAAACGCGGCCCTGGCGCTCCGGCAGTTCGATACCGAGGCAGACAGCAAGAGCGAGATCGGTGAGGTGTTGAGCCTCGCGGGCTACTCCTACGTCATGTTCGGGGAGGACTTCTGCTCCGGAGTCCCGTTCAGCCGGCTTGACGGCGACACGATCGCCTTCGGGCAGCCGCAGACGACGATCGAGATGTTCAACTCGGCCGTCGCGAAGTTCGACGCGGCGCTGGCGGAGCCGGGGGTGGTGAACGAGGAGGTGAACGAGGGAACGACGGATATCACCAACCTCGCGGCCGTCGGGAAAGGCCGGGCGCTCCTCAACCTCGGCGATTTCGCCGGGGCCGCCGCCGCCGTGGCGAACGTGCCCACCGAGTTCGCCTACTTCAGCGAGCATGCCGACGCACCGCTCCGGATCCAGAACGCGATCTACAACTACTCCACCGGCGGCCTCTGGTCGCTGTCCGATGAGGAGGGCGGGGTCGGATTGCCGTTCCGGACGGCCGAGGATCCCCGGATTCCGTTCGAAGACACGGAAGACGTCGGGTTGGACGGGACCACCGACCAGTTCAACCTGCTCAAGTACGACCAGCCCAGCACCAACGTCCCGGTGGCCGATGGGATCGAGGCGCGGCTGATCGAGGCCGAGGCCGCCCTGCAGGCCCAGGACCTCGGCGGCATGAACACCATCCTCAATACCCTGCGGGCGCTCCAGGGTCTCGACCCGCTCGCCGCGCCGGGATCGTTCGACGAAGGGGTGGACCAGCTCTTCAGCGAGCGAGCGTTCTGGCTCTTCGCCACCGGTCACCGCCTTGGCGACCTCCGCCGCCTGATCCGTCAGTACCATCGGAACCAGGTAGACGTCTTCCCCAGCGGGACCTATGTCAAGGGTGGCTCGTACGGCACCGACGTGAACCTGCCGCTTCC